>JAYUEZ010000224.1:0-5489 GCA_043738965.1 Gammaproteobacteria bacterium | reverse complement strand
CTATGCGAATGTCGAGAATGGTCCTCACACCATCGATCGCTTCGAATTCGCCGACGGCACGGTGCTGACGTACGCCGAATTGCTTGCACGCGGATTCGATCTCAAGGGCAGTGCCGGGGCCGATGAGCTGATAGGTACGAGCGTAACGGATCGCATCATCGCGGGGACGGGAGACGATCGCTTAGTCGGCGGTCGCGGTGATGACGAACTGAATGGCGGTGCTGGCGATGATCGTTATGTCATCAACGCCGGTGAGGGCGTTGATGTGATTGTCGATGCCGCGGGACGCGATACTGTCGATTGGGGCAGCGGATTGACGTTGACCGGCTTAACGCACGGTGTCGATCACAACGACTTGCTGTTGACGCAAGACTCGACCACGGTGCGCGTGCGCGATTGGTACCTCGGTCTGGAACATCGGATCGAACGCTTCCGTTTTGCGGATGGCGTGGAAGTGGATGCGCTCAACTGGGTGAACCGCGTGCCGGTCGCCGGCGCAGCCCTTGCTCCCGTGCAAGCGCGTGCGAATGAACGCTTTGTATTTACCGTTCCCGCCACGAGTTTTAGCGATCCCGATCCCGGCGATACATTGCAAATTGCATTGCTGCAAGCGAACGGCGCGGCATTACCGGGTTGGCTAACTTTCGATCCCAACACTGCCACGCTTTCCGGCACGCCGACTGCCGCCGACGTCGGTGCGCCTGCGCTCAGTGTGATCGCGCGCGATCCGTTAGGCGCCACCGCGAACCTTGATCTCGGTTTGACCATTGCAGCCGCGCCAACAAGTGGTCCCGCTACGTGCGGTCCTGATCGTTTGATCGGCACGGCAGGCGCCGATCGCATCGACGGTCGCGAAGGTGACGACTCGATCGATGGCCTGGCGGGGTCCGACAAATTAATCGGCGGCCCCGGCAACGATACGCTCGTCGGCGGTGACGGTGCAGATCAGCTTTACGGCGGGCTAGGCGACGACGTATTGGTAGGCGGCCTTGGGGATGATTTGCTGCATGGCGGGAGGGGCAACGATATTTTTCGCTTCGGACTGGGTGATGGACATGACCGCGTGTCAGACCCCCCATTGGCTGGTCACGATCGCGTGGAATTTGCGGCTGGCATCGTCCCGCGCGACCTATGGTTTACGCGCCGTGGAATCGCGCTCGACATTCAGTTATTAGGTCACACCGATCGACTCACCATCGACAGTTGGTTTGCGCGGCCGCGTTCACCGATCGAGACGCTACAGGTGGGCGACGACCAGCGCTTGTTTGCGCATGACGTGCAAGCACTGGTGCACGCGATGGCGAGCTTCGATCCGCGTGGCAGCGCGACGCGGCTGCCGTCCGCGAACTTGATCCATGCGTTGGAGCCAGTGCTCGCGGCGGCGTGGCACAGCACTGTGTGAGGGTATTTATCTGGTGCGGCAGATGCCGACCGTTAATTCCCTCTCCCGCAACGGGAGAGGGAGAACATTTGCTTCGCTACGCTTGCGACGACAACACAACGGTTAACGCGCTTCCCCCGCCTTCTCCATTTCCTCTAACTCGACCCAGCGCAGCATCAACCCATCGAGTTGGCGCTGCGCTTCCGCAATCTTTTGCAAATGCAGTTCAACTTCCGCATACGGTCGATGATAAAACTCCGGCGTCTCGCTGGCCTGCGTCAGTGCGGCGATGCTCGCCTCGGTGGCCGAAATCTGATCCGGCAAACGTTCGAGTTCGACCTTGTACTTGTAACTCAGCTTGCCGCCTGGCGTCGCGCGACCCGTAGTGAGCGGCGCATTGGTGGCGGGCGTTTTCGCGTTGCGCTCTGGCGTATCCTTGGCCGCCAGCGCGCGGCCGCGCGTAAGCCAGTCGCTGTAACCGCCAACGTAGCGCTGAATTTTACCGTCTGCTTCAAACACCAAAATGCTGGTGACGGTGTTATCCAGAAATTCGCGATCGTGGCTGACGAGGATCAGGCTACCCGAATAGGCGACCAACTGATCTTCCAGCACATCCAGCGTTTCCACATCGAGATCGTTGGTCGGTTCATCCAAGATCAGTAAATTGCTTGGCCGCGTGAAGAGGCGGGCCAGAATCACGCGGTTGCATTCACCCCCCGACAGCGCCTTGATCGGCATCGCCGCGCGTTCAGCGCTGAACAAAAAACCGCGCAGATACCCGATGACGTGCCGCTCCTTGCCATCGATGATGACGTACTCGCGGCCGTCGCCGACGGTTTCCGCCACGGATTTATCGGGATCGAGTTCGCGGCGCATTTGATCGAAATAGCCGATCTCGAGATTGGTGCCGATTTTAAGCGTCCCCGCTTGTGGCGTAATTTCGCCCAGCAGAATTTTCAACAAGGTGCTTTTACCAACGCCGTTATTGCCGATGAGCCCGATCCGATCGCCGCGCATCATCTTGAGCGAGAAGCCGCGAATCAGCGGCTCCTCGCCGTAACCATGCACGATGTTGCGTGCTTCGATCACCTTGCGCCCTGATTCGTCGGCTTCGGCGACTCGGATTTTTGGCTTGGCGAGCGGCTTCACGCGCTCCGCCGCCGTTTCGCGCATGCTCTCGAGGGCGCGCACGCGGCCTTCATTGCGAGTGCGTCGCGCCTTAACCCCTTGCCTAATCCACGCTTCTTCTTGATCCAGTTTTTTATCAAATAACGCGTTGTGGCGTGCTTCGTCCTCAAGCGCCTTGGCTTTGTTGTCGAGATAGGCCTGGTAGTCACCAGGCCAGTCGGTCAAGCGCCCCCGATCAAGTTCGATGATGCGCGTCGCGAGTTGGCGCACGAACGCGCGATCGTGAGTGATGAACAGCACACTGCCCGCATGGTTCCGGAGCCGCTGTTCCAGCCATTCAATGGTGCTTAGGTCGAGATGGTTAGTTGGTTCATCGAGCAACAACAGGTCGGGTTTCCCCACCAGCGCTTGCGCCAGCGCCACGCGGCGTTGCCAGCCGCCAGAGAGCTCGCTCAAGGCGCGCGCGGCCGGCAAGTCGAGTTCGGACAGCAGGGTCGAGACGCGTTGCTCGACGTTCCAGCCGCCGTGTGCCTCGATGGCTCGATGCAGCGCTTCCAGTTGCTTCAGGCCAATTGGGTCGAGATCGGTCGTTGATAAGACGCGATAACGCTCTATCAGCGCGACCTGATGCGCGAGTCCGGAGGTCACATAGTCACGCACTGAAACGTTAAGCTCGGTGGGCAGCGCCTGGGTAAGTTGCGCGACTTCCAAATCTGCCCTGCGTACGATCTCACCCTGATCCGGCAGATAATCGCCGATGCACAGCTTGAGCAGCGACGATTTGCCCGCTCCGTTGCGCCCGATTAAACAGACGCGTTCACCAGCGACAATCGAGAATTGCGCATTCGTGAGCAGCTTGAGGTCGCCGAATTCGAGCGAGACAGCGTTGAAGCTAAGGAGAGTCATAAGGGTGAACTGGTGCGGGGCGCGCTATTGTCGTCGGTCGCGCGTCGACACGGCAAGCGACGGAATTTCGGATTCAAATTTATTTAATGCGGAGGACAGATGATGGCTACCACCAAACTAATCGAATACGCCGACGCTACTGCCGAAGTGCGCGCGGTGTACGACGATATTCGCACCACGCGCAAGACCGAGTTCATCAATAATTTCTGGAAGGCCTTGGCGGTTAATCCAGAACAATTGCGTCGCACCTGGGATTCGGCGAAGGGCGTGATGGCGGCGGGCGCCCTCGATGCGTTGACCAAGGAATTCGTTTACATCGCGGTGTCGGTCGCGAACAAATGCGAGTACTGCATCCATTCGCACACCGCGGCGGCGCGCGCGAAAGGGATGACGGAAGCCCAGTATGCCGAGCTCATCGCGGTCATCGGCATGGCGCATTCAACGAATGGCTTAGTCACGGCGCTGCAAGTTCCCGTCGACGATGCATTCAAAGTGTAGGTAACCGAAGGTGCTGAGCTGCTCGGTGGCGGCCAACCTTTGCTATAGTCAGCCGTGTGTTAGCCGCGCTTTGAGGGAGGCATGAGATGAGCGATGCAACGAACGAGATCCATTACACCAATGCCGAGGACCTACGTGCCGCATTGGGTCATCCGTCGGATCTGGCGGCACGCAAGACGCTGCTTAAACTTGATAAGTACTGCCGCGCATTTATCGCGCGCGCCCCCTTCCTAACGCTGAGCACGGCGAGTGCCAGCGGCAAAGCCGACGTCACCCCGCGCGGCGACTACCCCGGTTTTGTCTTGGTGTTGGATGAGCGCACGCTGTTCTTACCAGAACGACCGGGAAACGCACGCTACGATTCACTGACAAACATTCTCGAAAATCCGCACGTGGGGTTGCTATTTTTCGTGCCAGGATTTGAAGACATGTTGCGAGTGAATGGCCGCGCGATGGTCGTGCATGACGCGCCGTTGCTCGCGCGCTGCGCCCTCGACGGTAAGATCCCGAAGGTTGGGATCAAAGTCCATGTGGAGGAGGCATTTTTGCACTGTGCTAAAGCCGTTCGTCGCGCCAAGCTGTGGGATCCGTCAATGCTGCGTGATCGGACTGAACTACCCTCGCTCGGCAAAATGATTCTGGAACAAACCGCGGCAGACCAGACGCCACCAAGTGCCGAACTGGTGGAAAGCGTGGATGCCTACGTCGAAGAAAATTACCGCTCCGCATTGTACTGAGCACTGTGAAGCGTTTATTTAGCCGCGCGCCCTCATGGCACGTCGTTAACATCGCCTGGCAACCCGGCGTGATGCGGATGGGTTTCGTGTGCGTCTTTTACCGGTGCGCCGTGCACGGGCACCGTGCGCGCTAGAAAATCGATGACGGCGTTACCGAAGATGTCATTGCGATCGCCGGCGACCATGTGGCCGGCGTCGGTGATATTGACGTATTCACTTTGTGGGCAGGATTTTAAGAAGGCTTGTGCGCCTTCTTCACTCAACACATCGGAGAGTCCCCCGCGCACTAACAACGTCGGCAGGTTGAGCGCGCGCGCGCAGGCCTCCAAGCGAATGGTTCGCTTGTCCATCTCGCGCCGTAGGCCGGTGAAGCGCGGATCCCAATGCCAGCGGTACTTCCCATTCGGAGCGCGTCGCAGATTCTTCGCAAGCCCAGCTAAATCCTTAGGCGGTTTTCGATGCGGCTGATAAGCGCCGATCGCGGCGGCGACTTCTTCGAGCGAATCGAAACCCTCGGGTCGTTGACTCATGAACGCCTGGATTTTCTGCACCCCTTCGGGTTCGAGCCGCGGCGCGATGTCGACCAGCACCAACGCGGTGGCATCGACGCGATCTTCGCCGACCGCGACGAGACTCGTACCGCCGCCCATCGAAGCGCCAACGAGGACGGGTCGCCGTTTACCAAGTGCGCTCAGCAAGCACACCAGGTCTTGGACCATCAAATCCTGGCTGTACTCGCCGTCCGGCGCCCAGTCTGAATCACCGTGTCCGCGCGCATCGAACGCAAGCGCGAAATACCCAGCGCGGCCAAGCGCTTCGCCGCTGCTTTTCCAGGCATG
>JAYUEZ010000223.1:0-14632 GCA_043738965.1 Gammaproteobacteria bacterium | reverse complement strand
ACCCCATTGGGACCCAACCGCGCGCGGGATGTTGATTGGTCTGACGCGTGGTACGACCAAGGCACATATCGCGCGCGCCGCGCTCGACGCAATCGTGCTCCAAGTCGCCGATGTCTTGGAAGCCATGGCGACCGACTGTGGTACGCGCTTATCCCGCTTAAAGGTCGATGGCGGCGCGGCGCGCAACAATCTGCTACTCAATCTGCAGGCGCAGATCTTGAATTGTGAACTCCAGAGACCAATCGATATCGAAACCACCGCGCGCGGCGCCGCGAGTCTGGCTGGTCTTGGCATTGGGGTGTGGCCCGACGAGCAGTCGTTGTCAGCGTTGAGCGACGACGCCGAGCGGTTTACACCGAATGGCAATTTGGCGGCTGATCTCGCGCACCGCGCACGCTGGCGCGAGGCTGTCGCACGCTCGCGGGAATGGGCCATCGAGCGCGCATGAAGCGAGAATCGCTGCTCGACTACAGCATGACGACTACTTTCGATCTCGCCGTCATCGGTGGCGGAGCAACTGGTGCTGGCATCGCCTGGGATGCGGCATCGCGCGGACTCGCCACGCTGCTGGTTGAGCGCGATGATTTTGGCCACGGCACCTCCAGTCGTAGCACCAAGCTCATTCATGGCGGTGTGCGCTATTTGGCGCAAGGCCGCTTGGGCCTGGTTCGCGAAGCCTTGCATGAACGACGCTGGCTCCTTGCGAATGCGGCAACGTATGTGCGCCCACTGACGTTCGCGATACCGCTCACTAGTATCGGCCAGACGTTGAAATATCGCGGAGGACTCGCGCTCTATGATCTCCTCGCGGGTGGTAGTCTGTTGCCACGCGCATCACTGCTAACCCATGCTGAACTTGTGCGCGAATTACCTGGCTTACGCGGCGGTTTCGCGCGGGCTGTACGTTACACCGACGCGCAATTTGACGACACGCGACTGTTGCTTGGCGTGCTTTCGCGCGCCGCGACACACGGCGCGGTGGTGCTGAATTACACCGCGGCCACGGGTTTTCTTAAACGCACGTCAGGTCAAATTCGCGGGATCCAGATTCTGGATCGCGAAACTGGCCACACGCATGAGATTGCGGCCCGCCTCGTGATTAATGCCGCGGGCCCCGAAGTCGACGCGGTGGCGCGCTTGGATGACGCGGCCGCACCGCCACAGGTTACTTTGAGTCGCGGCAGTCATGTCGTAGTCGCCCGAAAATTTTGGCCCAGTGACACGGCGCTCTTAATGCCGGATACGCCCGATGGCCGCGTGATGTTCGTCATTCCCTGGCATGGTCATGTGCTGCTCGGCACCACCGATGTGCCGACCAGCGACAGTGCTATCCCCCAGTCGAGTGCCGCGGAAATCGACTTCATTGTCGATGTCGCGGCGCGCTACCTCACGGCCGCGCCCCAGCGCGCCGATATTTTGTCGACCTTCGCCGGCCTGCGGCCGCTGGCTCATGGGGGCGAAACGGCCACAGCGAAAACTTCTCGCGAACATCAAATCACCGTCGCTGATTCCGGGTTGGTGTCGATCACGGGCGGCAAATGGACCACCTTTCGCTGCATGGCGGCGGAGTGCGTTGACACCGCGCTCCGCCACCATGGAGTCGCTGCAGCGCCATCGCGCACCGCCGACGATACGATTCCGGATCGGCTCAACCTTTATCCATCGCGTTTCACCGAACCCACGGCGTCCGACGAGCGCCTGCCGATACCCGATGTCGTGCTGCCGATCGGATTAACGTGCCAGCCGCAAGCGGTGGTGCGCGCGGTGCGTAGCGAGATGGCGCGTCATGTCGAGGACGTCCTCGCACGCCGCATGCGGATGCTATTTTTGGATGCCCGCGCGGCCATCACGGCGGCGCCCGATGTCGCGCGGATCATGGCGCGCGAACTGGGACAGTCGAGCGCCTGGGAAGCGGCCGAACTGAACGCTTTTGCGACGGTCGCCGCCACGTTCTTGCCGCAACCCTGACGTGGCAAAATAACGCTCCGTCAATTCAGGACGACTTCCATGGCCAAACGCGCGTCAGTTTCCGCTCGACGATTCTCCGGCTTTAAACCGGCGACGCTCGAATTTTTGAGTCGCTTGGCGGTGAATAACAACCGCGAATGGTTTCATGCGCATAAAGACGATTTTGAAACGCACGTGATCACCCCGGCGCTCGATTTCATTGAAGCGATGGCCGCGCCGCTCGGCAAGATTTCGCCACGCTTTCTAAGCATTCCGAAAAAAGTGGGCGGGTCATTGTTTAGAATCTATCGCGATACGCGCTTCGCCCACGATAAGCGACCGTACAAAACTAACATCGGCATTCACTTCCGTCACGACGCGTCGCGTGATGTGCACGCCCCCGGCTATTACTTTCATGTGGGGGTGGACGAATGCTTTATCGCCTGTGGTATGTGGCATCCGGAACGTCCCCCGTTAAATAAGATTCGACAGGAGATCGTTGATCATCCGGCACGCTGGGGCACCGTCGAGCGCGCGTTGCAGCGAGCTGGCGTGTTTGTACGGTCGGGCGAATCGCTCAAGCGTCTGCCACCCGATATCGCCGTGCCAGACAACCATCCCTGGCGCGAGGAGATCAAGCGCAAGGACTTCATTGTGTTGCGCGCCTTCGAGCCCGGTGCTTTACATTCTTCGGACGTGATCGCATTGACCGCCGAGACCTATGCCGCGGCCACGCCGTTCATGCGCTTTTTGTGCAAGACGCAGGGCGTTACGTTCTAAACGTGCCGGGCTGAACTACCGACTTATTGCCATTCGTATTCGCGAAATGCTTTGCTGATATTGCGCGGATGCGCGGCGGTCACCTGCCACGGACGGAGATCGGCGTTCCGCGTGTGCGACACGGCGTCTTCCAAAAACTGACCGGCGCTGATGCTCTGTTGAACAGTGGCCTTCAACGTCTGGAGATACGCGCGCTGCGGCTCCAGCGCCGCTGGCCAGGGTGCACTCACCGGGCCATGACCGGGCACGATGCGCGCGTAAGACTCGGCGCGCGCAGTCTCCATCCAGGTTAGCCATCCCGCGAGCTTGCCATCGAGCACCGGCAGGCGTTCCATGAAAACCAGATCTCCAGTCCACAGGGTCTGCGTGACGGAATCGAGGACGGTGAGATCGGCATTGGTGTGGGCAGGAGGCTCCGCCTCCAGGCGTAGTTCACGGCCTCCCAAATCAAGCAGGCGAGTTGCTTCGACAAGCAGGGTTGGCACGATAACCGCTGGCTCGGGTGCGCCGGCGAGTTCGCGTGCGAACTCCTTTTTAAAGTAGTCTCGGCTTGCGTCTAAGATACCTTTTAACTGGTGGTGCCCGACAAACTTCGGATGGCTATCAAGGAACGCCGCGTTGCCCAGCACATGATCAAAATGCGCATGCGTATTAATGACAAAACAGATCGGGCGTGCAGTCCGGGCCATGATCGCTGCACGCAATGCGCGACCGGTCGCGAGACTTCCGCCCGTATCAATCACGGCCACGCATTTTGCGCCCACGACGAAACCGATGTTTGCGCTGTCGCCGCGCGCGGGATGGTCCAGACCGACGTGCTGTCCACGATGCACGAAAACACCGGGGGCAATTTCAGTTAGGTTAAACGGTGGCGCGGCGACCGCGACCGCGCTGACGAAAAGGGCTAAATAGAGCGCCTTCCCCAAGCGGCTCAGGCGTGACGCGCGATGCGGTTCGGATCTGATTGGCGGGCGCGAGAAAGATTGCTAAACAGGCTGGTGGTGATTTCGCGACCTTCTTGAGTTTGTTCCAAATAGCGCAACGCATCCAGGATATACGGTGCGACGCTCTGCTCAAAAAAGTACGGATAAGCTTCTAACAAATCGCCCGGCTTGCGATAGCCGGTGTTGGTATTAAAGCCGATCTCTTCGAACTCAAAGAAAATCGCCGCGAGTTTGTGCAAGTACCGTGGGTCGCTTAACTGCCCGATGAGATCCGCGGCCCGGACTAGCCCCGGGTAATCGCCGATTTGTTGATACCACGCATCGTCGGGGATGGGGAAGCGGGTGCGTTCAATACACTCTTGCACCATCGCGACATTGATAAAGGCGCCCTCGTTACCAAACGCTTCACTGACATAGCGCTTACCACGGTCGACGTGGAGCGGCATCAAGGTGGCATCGCTCGCGCCATTGGCGAGCCGGGTGGTGTGGTTTTGGACGCCGGTCGCAATCTTCTCACCACCATCATTGCCGCAGATCCCGCGCACATAACCAATGTCATGGCACAACAGCGCAACGACTACAGACAACCATTCCTCACGCGAGACGTCGCCGCGCAAAATTTGTTTTCCGAGCAAAATCTGTAACCCCACCACGGTCACATACACGGTATGCTCGACGTTATGGTAGAGGGCATCGCTGTCGGCGATGCGGTGAAAAGCTTCACCCGAGGCATGTACGGCACTCGCCAGATGGCCCGAGTCGGTGCCACCAAACGAAACTGCAAAGCTTGCGCTCAAACGATTCGCAACTTCCGCCGCCAACAATTCCGTTACGTTCAACATTTAAAGGCTAGATCCTCACGCCTACAGGTGTTATTCCGACGCCCATGACTTCACGTTTTAATGGAGCCACTGCCGTGTCTATCGGCGGTAACACTTGGAAGTATAGTCGGCGGAGACTCAATGCGCGGAGTACTACGCCCTGTATTTGTCCAAAAGTTGCCCAGTATTACCCAAAAAAACGGCTGACCCGGTCTGATTACCCGGCAGTCGGCCACGCTTTCGCACAGTCCCGGGGGAACCGCCGCTTACGCAGCGCGCGTTAGAATGGCGTTGCCCTCGTACTAGCACACTCTCCAGGCAGCAAAGTAGGCGTAGCATGATCGAAAAACTCTTTTTGCTCGCAGCAGTGCTCGCGTAGCCACAGCGCGATGGACCACGTTACGGCCCGCAATCCGACGCGGATTTTGCCGCTGACATTCGCGGGGTTGATCGTGATTTATGTCGCGGGTTACCTCGCCTGGTATGGCGGCACGCCACTCGGGCGTTACCCGGTACTGGACGACCGAGAAATCCTGGTGTTAGCCCAGCAAATCGCGTCGGGAACCTTACCTGCCGAAGCGTTCTATCGCGCGCCTGGTTATCCCGCGCTGCTCGCGTTGCCGCTGTGGAGCGGACTCGATCCCATCGGGTTGCCATGGATCGCGCGCTTGATTAACGCGCTCGGTCATTTGACGAGCACATGGCTGGTGTGGTCTACGGCCGGCTACTTGTGGCCGCGCGCGCGAGCCCAGTTCGCGGCGGCTGCATTGGTCGGCTTGAATCCAGTGCTGCTACATTTTTGCGGCGATGCGCTCGACATTACGCTCGGAATTTCGCTGATGCTGGCCGGCATCCACGCGCTCGTTCGTGGGCTCACCCGTCGCACCCTGTCATCCGCGCCGTGGTTAATCGCCAGCGCCTACTTAGGCCTTGCGGTACTAATGCGGCCGCAATTTTTAGCGCTGTTGGCGGCATTACCCGTCATTGCGGCGGCATCCACCTCGGCGCGCGGGCGTAACGCGCTCGCGAGTTTGCTGCCCGCGCTGCTCATGCTACTAGCGCTCGGTGCGGTGAACTATCAGCTGGCCGGCGATTTTCGCTTACTGCCTTGGCAAGGCGCTTACAATTTCTGGGCGGCCAATCGGCCGGGCGCGCACGGCCGTTATTTCGAACAGTCGATTCCGATTAATTCAGTCGACGAAGCCGTGAACACGGCGCGCCTTGAATCCGAGATTCTCTACCACCAATCACATCCGGCCACGCCTGCCGACTATCGTACGGCGACGGCCTACTGGCAAACGCGCACGCTAGACTCGATTCGCGGAGCACCCGCCGCGTGGCTTAGCCTACTTGCGCGTAAAACCTACTACCTCGTCAATAACGTCGAGCAATACAACAACAAGACCTACGCCTTTCATAAGCGACGTTCGCCATGGTTGCGTTGGAATCCGCTGTGTTGGTCACTGCTATTTAGTTTGGGGGTGGCAGGCGCGATCCGCGGCTGGCAAGTCACTGGTCTTCGCGCGCTTGTCGTGTGCGGCGTGGCATACGCGGGCGGCGCACTGATGTTTTTCGTCAGTGACCGGTTTCGCGCGCCGTTGGTGCCGTTACTCGCGTTGTCGGCGGGTGGCGTATTCACTGCTACCGCGTGGCCACGCGCCGTAGGCGCCAGCGTGGCTGGCTTTGTCGCACTGATGGTTAGCTTGATTCCGATTCCCGAACGCGAACAAACCAAGACTATCGTCCAAGACTACATGGCCCTCGCGCGCGCCACTAGTCAGCTCGGCGAAGCGCGCGAGGCGGTTGCTTACGCCGAACTCGCGTACGAATTCGATCCGACTCGACCCGCCGCGCTTGCCCTCCTCTGCGTCACCCGTTTTAACGCCTGGCTCCACGCGGAGAACGCCGTCATGACCGATCGCGTTCTCGAGTCGTGGCGTGAAGTGTGTGCACCGGTGGCAAATTTTTCGCCGACTGCGAAACGGATTGCGGGCTATGTCGAGTGGCGCGCACGACGCAGCGATAACGCCGAGCGCCTATGGCGCGAACTTGTGGTGAGTGGTGGCGAGGAACGCGACACGACACAGGCGTGGCTACTACTAGCAGGGTTGTCGAGCGCCGCGGACTTGAGTGCGATCATGGGTCGTGCGCGGGATACGCTCACACCACCGATGTTGTTCGCCCTGGCCTTACGCGGCGATAACGCCGCGTCGGGTCTGCTCGTGGCGCGCTATTCGGCACTGCGGCGTGACGCCGAATTCAGTGCGCTGAAGCGGCTCTTTGATTCTCGACACTAAGTTATCTCGACTAATTGAGCGGCCGCCACACTGAGCAAAAGCCAGGCTATTTATTCAATATTGAAAGCGGGCTGGCTTGCGCGGAGAAAAACGCCGCAAGGCGATCAATGTCACTATCGGTCAGCTTTAGGGCTTGAACTTGCGCGCCCATGATCGGGTTGTTACGTCGTCCCGTGCGGTAATCGTGGAGGGCGTGCGCCAGGTAATTCGCATGCTGTCCGGCAAGCACCGGGTATTCTGGCATGATGGGTTTGGCGCCGTTCTCGCCATGGCACGCCGTGCAGGCCGCGATTTTGTTTTCAAACGGAACCGCGTCTTCTTTGGCCGCGGCCGCCTCTTCATTAGCACCGGCCGCTGCCGCCACTAACAAGCCGCATGCGAGAATCATTGGACGCAGTGAAATCATGTAGAAATTCTCCCGGACTTTTTTAGTCTTGGACCCGACGGTATTCATTTGCCTTGGCTGGAAACATACGCGGCGATATCCGCGATCATGTCATCGCTTAAGTTCGATGCATTCGCATGCATCGTATCGTGCTTGCGACCGCCATCTCGATAGGCCTTCAGTGCAGACGCGATGTAGCCTGCTTGCTGACCCCCAATGCGTGGCACGTGGTAAGAGGGATAGACGTTAAAATAGCCCTCGATGGCATGACAGCCCATGCAGGTCTCGGCTTCTTTGCGGCCCGCGGCGGCATTTCCATCCGCGTGTACCAACGCGGACGTAGTTATCAGCCCACTCATCAGCAACGCACAAATCATGTGCTTAGTCATTCAATGCTCCCCGCTATGCCCCGAAGACGAAATGACCAGGCCTAACCAAATTTTCAGGCACTCGGTCCCAGAAGGTTTGGCGCCGCGCTCCCCAGGTAACCGTCACAGTGCCGCGCGCATATTACTAAATGAGACTGGGGCAGGGGAAGTAAGTCGCCGCGATGGAAGCAACCTCATCAGGGTGCGGGCGACCTCGCTTGCCGCCGACTCGACAGAGCGCGCAGCGTGTTCATTGATCGCTCGTTGCGTTCGCCACCGAAAATGATTAATGTGCGCCTCGCTAAACATTAAAATTTTTTTCAGGTTTAGCCGATAATAGCCCGCCCTGTCAGGGTAAATGTACGGAGGTAGAAGCGCGTGGCAAAAGCGAAAGCCAAGCCGTCGAAAAAATCAGCGACGCGCGCGGCCGCACCAACCAAGAAGGCGGTGGGGGCGAAACGCCCAGTCGCGACGAGTAAGAAACCTGCCCGTGCGGCGCCGAAGAAGAAAGTCGTAACGAAGTCGGCAAAATCGATGCCGGCGAAGAAGAAAATCGTCAAGGTCGCACCGAAAGCGACCGCCACACCGAAAATAAAAACCCCGCCGAAGACAGCCGCCAAACCGGCTCCAACGCCAGTGCAGAAAGTACCCCTGGTGGCAAAGCCAAGCGCGGCGAAGACCATGAAGGCACCGGCGAAACCTATTGCAGCACCAATCAAACAGGGGCCAATTCCCATCAAATCAGCGCCCATTTCGCCGCCACCTACAGCATCGGTGGCCGATAAAAAAGATCTCGACAAAAAGCTGAAGCCGGACACGACCAAGAAGTCTGTGAACGCCAAGACCGCCCCAAAAGCCGAAAGCAAGCCCGCCCGAAAGGTGATCAATCTAGACGAAGTAAAGCTCCCGAATGGGTATCGCCCCTCGCCCAACGAAGAATACATGGGCCCGACGCATCTCGCCTATTTCAAGCGCAAGTTACAGAACTGGCGCCAAGAATTGATAGTGGAGTCGCAGGAAACTCTTGAGCACCTGCGCACCGAAACGCGCGATGTGGGCGACGAAGCTGAACGGGCGAGCCGCGAGAGCGATAACATCCTCGAATTGCGCACACGCGATCGTTACCGCAAGCTGTTGTACAAAATCGATCAAGCCTTGAAACGAATCGAGGACGGAGCGTACGGATTCTGCGAGGAGACGGGTGAAGAAATTGGCTTAGGCCGGCTAGAAGCCCGCCCAATCGCGACGCTTACAGTGGACGCGCAGGAACGACGTGAATTATTTCAACGTCAGTTCCGTGATGACCATTAAACGTTCGATTTAGAAAAAAATAACGACCATTAGTCAGGTAGTCATAGTGGTATGCGGACATCCCCGCGTGAGCTAACCGCCGGCCGCGACGCTCTACGGCACTCTCGCTGTGGCGCGTCTCGTGCGCGTGGCGAGACGCTCAACCCCCTTGGCGACGAGGTTCAACTCAGCTCGCGTGCCGACCGCTGATGCACGATCGGACACGCCATGTCCGGTGAGCAAATTCTTATCGTCGAAGATCAGCGGGCAGTCGCCGGTGCACTCAAGATGCGTCTGCGCGGACTGGGCTACGATGTCAGCGCGATAGCCAAAGACGGGTTTGAAGCGATCGAAAAAGCTTCCGAACTAATGCCCGATCTAATTCTGATGGACGTCCGCCTTGGCGACGGAATTGACGGCATTGAAGCGGCCCAACGTATCCGTTCGCGACACGATATCCCGGTTGTTTACATTTCCGCGCATGCTGATCTCAAGCTTCTCGCGCGCGCCCGCGCCACCCGCCCGGCAGGTTTCATCAACAAGCCGTTTACGACCAAGGATCTCCTAACCGCAATCGATCTCGCCTTACATCGCGAGGCAGATTACCTCGACGACCTTGACCTGCACCTTGGACGTGATGCGACTTCTGGCGAGCGCCCAAAGGATGGCGTAATCACCGCGGATAGCGATAGCCGTATCGGCTTCATGAACGCCGCGGCGGAGTCGCTTATCGGATGGCACCGCCGGCAGGTGCTCGGTCGGCCCCTCGCCGATCTAGTCTCGGTGCTCTACGACGTGCCATTAGCGCACGCCGCCGCCCTCGTCACCCACGCGCTCGCGAGCGGCGGCGAAGAGAGTCTCACGCGTCCCCCAAGTGGGCGCTTTAGTAGCGGCAGCGGGACCCAGCCGCAAATCGATACGTTGACGCCGCTCTATGATTCGCGCGGCCAGATCTACGGCGTGGCCCTCAAACTCGTCGTGGGTCAAAAAACCGAAACGGCGCTGGATACGCAGACCGACCGCGCGCTCAGCAAGGCCCTGGATGCCGTTCCACACGGCGTGTTGGTGGTCAACAGCGACTTGCAGATTCAGTTTTCCAATCGCGCCGCGCGCGATACCGTCACGCGAAATCGCGGCATTGAATTCCGCAACGACACCGTCACGGTCTCGGATAAGCAACTCGACCTGCGACTACGCGAACTGATTCAGCTCGCGGTCGCCAAAGCCAAGCTGGGTCAAGATCAAGCCACTGGGACAATGTTTGTGCGCTCGCCGATGGCCCGCGATCATGTTGAATTAATCGTCGCGCCGGTGCCGGCGCTAGGCCAGCCCGAAGCCAGCGTGCGGGTGTTGTTGTATTTGTTCGACTCCAACAGTCCGCGGCAAGTTTCCTATGATGTGTTGACCGGACTGTACGGATTAACGCAGACCGAAGCGAAACTAGTCCAGCTCATGACCAACGGCATGAGTCTGGACGAGGCAGCCGAAGAACTCGAAATTTCGGTAAACACCGCACGCACCCACTTAAAGCACATTTTTCACAAAACCGGCATCAATCGACAAACCGAATTGCTGCATCGAATTGAACGCGGACCGGCCGCTCTATTGGTACGGTTCGACAGCGCGCCGAGCGGGAAATAACCCCCTTCCGCCGAACGCACGCAGGAATCTTTCTCGCCATTGCGGCGGCCACTTGAACTGGTGCCGTCGGTCGCTTAGAACAACACACGATGTCATGACGTAGCGCGGGACGCGCCACGCGACAGCATGGATGAATCGAACGACTCAATGGATTGAGGAAAATGAATATGATTTCTACTCTGCGTGCTTCACGACGACCGCTACCAGCGCTCGCCGTCCTGCTCTCACTCACCACCGCCCTCCCCGCGTCGGCCGCCACCTTGGTGACCTACGACTTCGAGGATAACACTGGAAATTTTTCAAATACGCCGGAGGCCGTGGCAGCCCACCTCGGTGCCAGTTCCTGGAGCGACACCAGTGGCACCTTGACTAACGCCAAGGGCAACCCAGCGACGGGCTTCGCCCTCAGCGCCAAATCTTTCAAGGATGGAAATTCGTTCTCGATGACGCTGACCCCGGAGGCAGGTTTCCGCTTAAGCTTGAGTGGCATTGCCTTCGATCAACTCGCCTCGGGAACTGGACCGAAACTCTGGACGCTGCGCTTGAACGGCCTCGACGTCGCGCAGGGCTCGCCCAGCGCGAGCTTTAAATCCGAGGATATCGCCCTCGGCGTAACCGCTCACACGGGGCCGCTCGTAATGACACTGGAAGGCGCGGGCGCGAGTTCGAATGCGGGCACGTTTAGGCTCGACAATGTAGACATTCGTGGCGACCTCGCGCCGGTCCCAGTACCGGGCGCCGTTGGCTTGTTCGGATCGGCGTTAATGGGATTATTCGCGCGGCGACGCCGAAACAACACCTTGGAGTAAGGTCACCAGGACCTGCGGCGCGCGGACGGGAAAAATATTTTTGTCCGCGCGTGTCGCGCTACGTAAATCGCCATTCTCGCCACCCATCGAGGCGCGGGAAATACAATCCTAACGCCACCGGCCGAGTATCGAGTGCGCGTATCGCTGTCGCATAACGCTCGAGTTGGGCGCGATAGCGTGTGACTTCAGAATCCATGAACACTTCAGGGTCGCCGCCTTCATGGACACCCGTCTTAAAATCGACTATCCAGCGCAGTCCCGCAGGGTCGACAAAAGTTAGATCGAGGACGACGTCTTTCGCCTGACCTTCGATCCATTGCGTTAAGCGATACTCGCGGCGGCGTTCACGATGCCGGACATCAAACAGCCAGCGACCGCGTGCGCTCGAGGCGGTTCGGATCAGCGCCTGCGCGACTTGTCCGGCGGCGGTATCGAGCTCGTATCCCACCAACCCCAAGCGGCGCAAATGCGCAGTGATTATCAGAATAATCGGGGCCAGATCACTATTTTTGAGCGAATCAAAATCGTGATCTGACCCCACCCGTTCGAGCATTCGATGCGTGACGGTGCCAACGTGCTTCGCCGCCGGGCTTGCCCACGCGAATTCCAATCCCACGTCACGTAGCGCGCGCGGCGTCAGCGCGTCAGTGTTCCCCAACGCGCTTAACGCTAACCGCGCTCGGTAGCGAGGCGCCGGTGGCGTTGGTGCGATCGCGGCGACGACCGGTAACGGCGGACAGTGTTCGCGAATAGCTGGCCACAGCATCGCCAAATAGCTGCCGGGGCGCGGCGGGACATCGGCCGCCGGTGGCAGCGCAAACAAATGTAGTGCGTGCCGCGCGCGCGTCAGCGCGACATACAACCCGCGATAGGCCTCCGCCACCAACACGGACTGTTCTTGCGCACGTAGAAAATCATAAAGCGGTTCGCTCTTGACGCCGGCCGGCGGTACCGGCGCAAATAAAATACCGTTGCCCTGCGCATTGGTGCTAGCGGCCGCCAGCACCATGCGCTTCGGTTCGAAACGTACCGTTCGGTGGAGTTCAGGCAACAATACCACATCGAACTCGAGACCTTTGGCGCGATGAATGGTCATGATCTCGACTGCTTGCCGTGGCGTGCTCGGCAGTCGCGCAAAATGACTCGAGATGAAAGTCGTAAGCACTGCTTGCGTTAATTCATTGCCGTCGTCTTCGATTTGCATCAGTAATTCGAAGTAGCGCTCGGCAAATCGCTGGTGCGCCGGCGGATCTACGCACGCGGCGCCGTTGAGCGCTCCCCACACGCGCTCGACTAACGCGGCGTAGCGCACGCGACCTCGCCATTCGAGCGCGTGCCGGAATATTTCACGGGTTGCCCGAAGCCGCGTTTGTTCGTCGCTCGCCAGCCGCGCCACGCGTGCCTCGTCGCGAAGACACTCCCATACCAATTCATCCGGTGCACCCTCCATCAACGTATGGAGCGAGATCAGACTGAGGCCACACCAGGGCGCGCGCAATACCGCAAGCCACGCGCCGCGATCCGTGACGGCATAGAGCGCACGGGTCAAGCACATGAGATCATTGACCACGGGGATTGCTGACAACGGCTCT
Source organism: Gammaproteobacteria bacterium (assembly GCA_043738965.1). Taxonomy (GTDB): domain Bacteria; phylum Pseudomonadota; class Gammaproteobacteria; genus CAIKBL01. Next base: position 1,758 of record JAYUEZ010000223.1, on the reverse strand, counting down.
ATTTCGTTGGCGCTGATGGCGATCCCCGCGGCTAAAAGTTCCGCCGGTAATAGTCCGAGGTGATTGCGTCCGCGAACCAAAATCGCGACCGTTGCCGCTGGTTGCTCGCGCCAGATGGCTTTGATCACCGCGATGAGTTGCGCGACCTGGGTCGCGCGATCCGCCGCGTCGGCGTGAATGACCACTGCGCTGTCGCGTGCGTTGCCGCGGGTCGCGCTGAACGGATAAAAAACGGGCAATGGCGCCACGCATCCAGCGAACACTTGCGGCAACGCCAGATTGAGCCACTCCAAAACGCGCGGATCCGTGCGGAAATTCGCCGATAAGCGCAGTCGGGTCAGTGGCACCGTGCCCAATCGAGCGTCGGCGACGGTCCGCATAAAAAGTCCCACCTCCGCATCGCGAAATCGATAAATCGATTGCAGCGGGTCACCCACCAAGAACAACGTGCGTCCATCGTTGCCCGTCCAACCGGCAGTGAGACGTTCAAGCAGGGCGTACTGGGTTTGCGAAGTGTCTTGAAACTCGTCCACCAACAAATGCGTGATGGCGTAGTCGAGCGCCAACGCGAGATCAGTCGGCTGCTCAGGCGTGCCCAGGGCGCTTAACGCCGCGAGCGCAACTTCCGAAAAATCGCATTGCCCGCGTTCGGCCGCAATCACGCGCAGCAGGGCCGCGGCGATCCGCAACAACGTGAACATCGCCTGCAACGCGTCGTATTGAGTCGCGGCGTACGCCGCGGGCAAACGGCGCACCGCGTCCAAGGCGGCTAGCAATGGCGGCCGCGCGTTGAGTTCGGCCACCACTGCCGCAAACGCCGTGTGAAAATACTCGGCCTCGGCGCGCGCTTTCGGCACACCGTGGTGTTTGTTGAGCTTTTGGCGTAGCGCGCCTTGCTGGGTTAGCAGCAAATCGGCCAGCGCCTGCCAATCGGCGAGACCGTCGATGCGCTCGGGTAACTCGGCCAAGCGTAAGAGTGACGACTCCGCACTCGTGGTACGAAGTGTACGGCCTGCCGCGCGTCCAAAATCGACTAGCGCGGCCATCAACGACGACGGCACCAAACGTTCGAGCGCGGCTAATTCGCGCGCCACCAAGCGCTCGAGGATCGCTGCTAACTGATCGTACGAGGGTGACGAGAGCGCAGACGTCAACCACTGATCGCGGCGCGCCAGCATCTCCACGAGCAACGTCTCGGCGCGCCGCCAATCACAATCCAAATGCCGCAATACAGCGCTGACCGCCGTTGCCCATGGCGCTTCCACCTGCTCCAGTTCCAACAACGCACGCCGCGCCGCCCAGCGATACAACGCAGAGGCATCGTCACGTACCACGGTGGCGCTCCCCAACCCGGATAACAACGGTAGCCGACGCACGATCCCCGCGGTTAGCGCATCGATGGTTTGAATGCGCAGCCGCGCAGGGTTATCACGCAATTGCCAATTCAACCGCGCATCGAGCGCTAACACCACGCGCGCCAACACTTGCAGCGCGTGGCGATGCGGGTCGGGATCATCGGGCAGGTCGGCCAGGCTCAAGGCATCCAAGACGCGGCCACGCATTTCGGCCGCGGCTTTGCGCGTGAACGTGATGGCAACCACTTCCTCGGGGGCGCTGACTCGCGCGAGCAACACTAAGATTCGTTGCGTCAGCAGCGCCGTCTTGCCGGAACCCGCCGGGGCTTCGACAATCACTGAATGGGTCGGCGACAAGGCCGCTAACCGCGCGGCGTGATCGGCCAGTGGCTCACGCATCCGG
>JAYUEZ010000222.1:0-2075 GCA_043738965.1 Gammaproteobacteria bacterium | reverse complement strand
TTGGTTACGCGCTAGGTTTGGGCGGGTGGTTTGAATTGATCTGGCGCTGCCGAGCCACCGCCAAAAAAATACTTTTCCATTTCGCCCTCGAGAAATTTGCGATCCTTCTGCTCGATGGGCGTGAGGCGGTACTCGTTGATCAACATGGTCTGATGTTTCAACCAACCTTGCCACGCTTCTTTGGAAACCCCTGCGAAGATCTTGCGCCCTAACTCTCCCGGATAGGGCGGGGCGGGTAATCCTTCAGCTTCACGACCGAGTTTCACGCATTGGACTAGTCGACTCACGGTTCACACTCCAGTTCTATTAATGTGTAGCGCCTTGATAATCATCGCGACGGGTTTGGCGAGACCCACGTGAGCGGGTGTAGCGCTGTTATACCAAAGCCATCGATCCGAATCCATGGACCGCATTCCGCGCTGTGCGACACGCGTGATTTGCGGCGTGATCATCAAGCGAAAATGCGTGAAGGTATGTTCGATGCGGGGTAACGATTGGACGTCATCGTCGGCGACGAAGCCCTGAACGGCACACCAGCTTCGCGCATCTTCCTCATCACCAAGTTCGGGAAAGCTCCACAGCCCGCCCCAAATCCCCTGCGGCGGTCGTCGCTCCAACAGGACGGCGCCCGCCTGATCTTGAAGCACGAGAAAGGTGGTCTCGCGGGTTGGCAGTTGACGCGGTGGCCGACGGTTTGGAAACCGCGCGACCGCGTTATCGGCAAACGCCACACAGCTAAGTTGAACCGGGCATTCCGTGCAGCGAGGACGACTGCGCGTGCAGAGCGTCGCCCCGAGATCCATGATGGCTTGCGTGTAATCTGCGATGCGCGATTGTGGCATTAGCCCGTCCGCCAGCGCCCATAAGCGCTTCTGCACCGTCGGCGTCTCAGGCCATCCGGAAATCGCATTTAGGCGCGTCAGCAAACGTTTGACATTGCCATCCAGAATCGGATGTCGCAACTCAAAACTCAACGCTAAAATCGCGGCGGCCGTCGAGCGAGCGATCCCAGGCAGCGCGATCAATGCCTCGAGGTCGCGCGGAAATTCGCAGTGATGGTCGCGTTGCAGAATTATGGCGGTGCGCTGCAGATTCCGCGCGCGCGCGTAGTAGCCGAGACCCGACCACTGATGCAGCACTTCATCGAGCGGTGCCGCGGCTAGTGTGACGAGATCAGGGAAGCGCGCTGTAAACCGTTCAAAAAATGGTACGACCGTGGTCACCTGGGTTTGTTGCAGCATGATTTCCGACACCCACACCCGATACGGCGTGCGCGGGTGTTGCCACGGCAGATCATGGCGTCCTTGGATGTCGAACCATTGCAATAGGCGCTCACTGAACGTTGGCATTTGCCAGTCGCTCGATTTTAACGGCGGTTTCGACGACTTCATCGTCGAACGAAAGCTTCATGATCAGCGGGCCAATAATCGGCGGGATCCAAAAGTCGGGCTCTTGATCCGCCTCCATCGTCATCTGTGTTTGCGCCGTGTCGATGGCGAGCAGGCGCCAGACGGTTTCACCGCGTCGAAAATTTCCTTCGCCGACGACAATGTGCGTCGTGATATCGCCATTGGGTAAAAATTCGACGCGCTCGACGAAATCCAGATCAAAACAAAACATCAGTAGACAGTGCTTGAGGAGGAGGCGGCGCTTGAAGGTCTTGGCGTCATAGCGTTCAAGTACGTGACTCGAGACGATATCGTCATTGATTCGCGCGAGGCGATCGAAATCAGTCACCACGGCACGCACGGCGGCGATTGGTGCGTTGATCTTGGCTTGGATTAAGTAGTGGTAACCGTTGGTGTGGACGATTAATTCGGCGTGCTCAATCTCCGCTGCGACGCCAACGATCGAGAGCATCGAGAGTGTCAAGCACACGAGTTCCGCCAGCCAATTCGGGCGAATTATCTTGGGCGTTCGCGGGCGAGGCGGCTGGCTCAAAACTTCAATAGGTTCTTCAGCGCCTTCCCGGCGCCGCCGCCCAGCTTCTTTTCGAGCTGGCGCTTTACTTGGTCTTTGATCGCATTGGTGGCGGCGTGCCGCGCCAGTTCGGCGAGATCCGGCAAACAGCTGGT
>JAYUEZ010000221.1:0-14682 GCA_043738965.1 Gammaproteobacteria bacterium | reverse complement strand
TCGGTAGCGTGCTTCTACATCTGCCGTTCGATGGTTTGCATAATGTTTACAACGCGCTCGCGGCCGCGACAGCAGCTTACGCCAGCGGTGCGACGCTTAATCAGATCAAAGTTGGGTTGGAAAAGGCGAGTCGAGTCCACGGTCGACTCAATGTACGACGTGGCATTCGCGGCGCCGCGATCATCGATGATAGTTATAACGCGAATCCCGCCTCCCTGAATGCTGCTCTCGCAGTACTAGCCCGTAGCACCGGTCGACGTTGGCTATTGCTCGGCGACATGGCTGAGCTCGGTAGCACAGAAGTTGATGAGCACCGCGCCGCGGGGTTAGCCGCGCGACGAATGGGAGTTGAGCGGTTATTCGCGCTTGGTCCGCTAAGTCAGGAAGCGGTCGCCACGTTTGGCGTTGGCGCTCGCCATTTTGCGCAACCTAGCGAACTAGTCGAGGCATTGCGCCACGAACTTGCCGCCGACGTAACCTTGTTGGCCAAGGGATCGCGCGTGATGCAACTCGACCAGCTCGTCGAAGCGCTCATCGAAGAAGGGGTTGCTGAATGTTAATGGAGCTCGCCGAGTATCTAAAGCAGTACTATTCCGGCTTTAACGTTTTCCAATACCTTACGTTACGCACTATTCTCGGGATCATTACCGCGCTCGTGCTGTCCCTGCTCATGGGGCCGCATATCATCAAGCGACTCAGCGTGGCGCAGATTGGGCAGCGGATCCGCGATGATGGTCCGCAATCGCACTTGTCCAAAGCCGGGACGCCAACCATGGGCGGCGCGTTGATCCTAACGGCGATAGCGCTTAGCACCGTGCTGTGGGGGAATCTGAACAATCGCTTTCTATGGATTGCGTTGCTTACAACGCTGCTGTTCGGCGCGATTGGGTGGGCCGACGACTATTTGAAAATCACGCGCAAGAACACCAAGGGCCTATCGGCCGTCAAGAAATATTCATGGCAATCCGCAGCGGCGGTGGCGACCGCTGTCTTTTTATATATGAACGCTCAATCGCCGGGCGAAACGCAATTAATTGTTCCATTCTTCAAACACGTAAGTCTCAATCTTGGATTGGGTTATGTCGTGCTCACGTATTTCGTGATCGTCGGCACTAGTAACGCGGTGAATTTAACCGATGGGTTGGATGGTCTCGCGATCATGCCGACGGTGCTGATCGCGAGCGCGCTGATTGTGTTCGCGTACGTCACCGGCAACATTAAGTTCTCGCATTATTTATCCTTGCCCTATATCGCCGGGGTCGGCGAGCTCTGCGTATTCTGTGGTTCTATTGTCGGCGCCGGCCTTGGATTTCTCTGGTTCAATACCTATCCCGCGCAAGTTTTTATGGGTGACGTTGGCGCGCTCGCGCTCGGCGCCGCGTTAGGGGTGGTGGCGGTGGCGGTGCGCCAGGAACTGGTGTTGTTGATCATGGGCGGAGTGTTTGTCTTAGAGACGGTGTCGGTCATTCTCCAAGTTGCCTCCTTTAAGCTGACCGGCAAGCGCATATTCCGGATGGCGCCGATTCATCATCATTTCGAATTGAAGGGCTGGCCAGAGCCGCGCGTGATCGTGCGCTTCTGGATCATCTCCGTGGTGTTGGTCTTGATCGGTCTAGCGACATTGAAGATTCGTTAGTGAGCGCCCCATTGCATCGGCCAACCGTCAACGGTCCACGCACCGGCGCGCAACAACGCGCACCGTTCTGGATGATTTTTGGTCTCGGCGCGACGGGTTTGTCTTGCGCGCGCTTTTTAGCTGGGCGCGGGATTGCGACAAAGATCATCGACACCCGCGCCGCGCCACCGCATCTAGCGACATTACGACAAGAGTTGCCTGAGATCATCGTTAGCACCGTTGATGAGGCGGCGAGTCAAGTCGCCGCGGCCGATACCCTGGTGTTAAGCCCCGGGGTTGCGCTTGATCATCCGCTGGTGGAATTAGCGCGGCGTGCGGGAGTCGCCATCGTGGGTGACATCGAACTCTTCGCGCGCCACGCCACGGCGCCCTATGTCGCGATCACGGGCTCGAACGGGAAGAGTACGGTCACGACATTGGTCGCGGCGATAATCGCCGCGGCCGGTCATACAGTTAAGGCTGGCGCGAATCTTGGGACGCCAGCGCTGGAATTACTCACGGGCCCGACGCCAGATTACTTTGCGCTCGAACTTTCGAGCTTTCAGCTCGAGTTGACCGAAAATCTCGCTCCTGAAGTGGCTTGTGTCTTGAATATCGCGGCGGATCATTTAGATCGGCATCATACGCTCGACGCTTATATGGCGGCCAAGGCGCGAATTGTGCGTCATGCGAAATGCGTGATCGCGAACGCCGACGATCCGCTGGTGGGCCAAATAATCAAGAGTGCCGGATGTGTGCCGGTGCGCTGGGTTTCGCTACGAGCTGCCGCCGCCACGCAGTATTCGATTGTCGAACGAGAGGGAGAGCGCTGGTTAGGTTTTGGTGATCAATTGATCCTCCGCACTGCCGAGTTGCAGATCAAAGGCTCGCATAATGAATTTAATGCGCTGGCGGCAGTGGCCATCACGGATCAGTTAAACATTTCACGCACGGCACAAATCGCAGCGCTGATGGCGTTTGGTGGGCTTGAACATCGCTGCCGATTGGTCGGTGAGCGCGACGGAGTAAGTTGGTTCAATGATTCAAAAGGCACCAACATCGGCGCCGCGAGTGCCGCGATTGCTGGCATCTTTGATCGACGAGGGGGAGTTTTAATCGCGGGTGGTCAAGGTAAGGGCGCTGATTTTCGTGAGCTGCGGTCCGCGCTCATCGAGCGCATCCATACGGTGATTCTAATTGGTGAGGACGCGCCTAAAATTGCCGCGGCGATCGATGATCTCGTAACGATAAAACTCGCGGCGGACATGCGCCAAGCGGTAGCGAGCGCCGCGCATGCGGCACGCGCGGGCGAGGCAGTACTATTGTCGCCCGCGTGCGCGAGCTTCGACATGTTCAGAAACTATGAAGCGCGCGGTCACGCGTTCGAGGCAGCCGTGCGCGAGCTATTCAGAACATGACGCAGGCAGTCACCCAAATCGATATCAAGCGCGTTGCCGCGCCGCCCGAGATCGGATTTGATTTTTGGTTCGTGGTCGCGACTATTACGTTAATTGGCTTTGGGCTCATCATGGTCGCCTCGGCGTCGATCCCAATCGCGGTGCGTAACGGCGGTGGCGAGCTCTACTATTTTTGGCGCCAGCTCGGGGCGTTGGGGTTAGGGTTGTGTATCGGGGGGGCGATTTTAAGTACGCCGCTTGTAGTGTTGGAAAAACTCAGCGCCGCCGCGCTTCTTGTGGGCTTCGCACTGCTGTTTGCGGTACTCATTCCAGGTATCGGCCGCGAAGTTAATGGCAGTATGCGGTGGCTAATGATTGGGCCTCTGACCTTACAGGCGTCCGAACCGGTGAAACTTGCTGTCATCGTGTACATCGCCGGATATTTGGTGCGCCACCGTGCGCAGGTGCAAAGCGAATTTATCGGGTTTATCAAACCGATTGGTGTCGTCACCGTGGTCGCGATGCTGTTATTGCTGGAACCCGATTTTGGCGCGGCCGTGGTGTTGTTTTCGACAACGCTCGGGATGCTTTTTATCGGCGGCGTCCCGCTGCGACGATTTATGGCTTGGGGTTTTGTCGCGATCGCGGCGCTGGCGTCGCTCGCGGTGTTGGCGCCGTATCGCATGCAGCGTTTAATGGCGTTTCGAGATCCCTGGGCCGATCCGTTTGACAAAGGCTTTCAGCTGACTCAAGCCTTGATTGCGTTTGGACGCGGAGAGTGGTTTGGCGTCGGTCTTGGGAACAGCGTCCAAAAATTATTTTATCTGCCGGAAGTGCATACTGATTTTATCTTTGCCGTTATCGCCGAAGAATTAGGTTTAGTGGGTTCGTTAGCGGTGATTGGAATGTTTGTGTTTCTGTTTTTTCGAATTTTGCGCATCGCGAATTACGCCGAAGAAGTGAACAAACCATTCGCGGCGAACATTGCTTACGGTGTCGGTCTGCTGATCGCTATCGAAGCCTTCGTCAACATTGGCGTCAATATGGGGATACTCCCCACCAAAGGACTGACCTTGCCGCTCATTAGTTACGGTAGCAACAGCATGATGAGCCTGTGCGCGGCGATTGGTCTGGTGTTGCGAGTCTCGCGAGAATCGCGTGGAACACCGCGGCCGCTCCGCATCGCGCTTGGAGAGAGTGGTGCATAAACGGGTCTTGATCATGGCGGGTGGCACGGGGGGTCATATCTACCCCGCGTTAGCCGTTGCGGCCTATCTGCGCCAGAATGATGTGGCGCTAGCCTGGCTCGGCTCACGACGCGGAATGGAAAATCGGATCGTGCCGATGCATGGCATCGAAATCGCAAAAATCACGATTACTGGTTTGCGCGGACGCGGGTGGCTCGCTCATGTGTTAGCACCACTCACCCTCTTCGTCGCTACCGTGCAAGCGATTGTCGCGATTTGTCGAATTCAACCAGGCATTGTCCTTGGCATGGGCGGGTTTGTCAGCGGTCCGGGTGGACTCGCCGCATGGTTATGCCGCAAGCCACTCATCATTCACGAGCAAAACGCCATCGCCGGTCTAACGAATCGGTTATTGAGTCGTATCGCAAGCGCGGTTCTAGCCGGCTATCCGTCTAGTTTTGCGTCGATTTGTGCCGCACGCTTCACCGGCAATCCAGTCCGCTCAGCCATTACCGATTTGCCAGCACCTGGCGCGCGCGCGCAGCAACACCAAGTGTTACGCGTCTTGATTATCGGCGGTAGCCTAGGCGCGCATAGTTTGAATACACACGTACCGGCGGTGCTCGGCAGGCTCGCCGTTAATCACGCGGTCGAAGTATGGCATCAATGCGGCACGCGTGATGTAGCCACAACGGAAGCAGCGTATGTCGGCGCTAATCTCACGGCACGGGTGGATTCGTTCATCGAAGAGATGGCCGTGGCCTACGCCTGGGCCGATATCGTGATCTGCCGGGCCGGCGCGATCACGGTGGCCGAGCTCGCGGCCGTCGGCGTCGCATCGATACTCGTCCCGTTCCCGTATGCCGCTGACGATCATCAATCGGCGAATGCGCAGTATCTTGCCGATCACCAGGCGGCGATTGTGGTGAGCGATCGCGATTTAGTGACCGATAAGCTGTATACCGCACTCGAATTGCTGGCCAACGAACGCTCACGAATTCTGGCAATGGCCAGTCAGGCGCGAGATTGCGCGCGAGGGGATGCAGCCGCCACTGTCGGCAACATCTGTTTGGAATTTTTGCATGCTTAAGATTGAACAACTTCCGATGCACAACGTCCGGCGGATTCATTTCGTTGGGATCGGCGGCGCGGGGATGAGTGGCATCGCCGAGGTCTTTCACAACCTCGGGTACGAAGTTTCGGGATCTGATTTATCGAATAACCAAATGACGGCGCATCTGCACCAGATGGGGGTTCGGATTGATCCGGGACATCGCGCGGAGCACGTTGCCGACGCCGATGTCGTGGTGTACTCAAGTGCCATTGCTCAGGACAACCCCGAGCTCGCCGCCGCGCGCGCCCGCCGGATACCGAGCGTGCCGCGTGCGGAAATGCTCGCGGAGTTAATGCGCTTTCGGCGCGGGATCGCGGTGGCCGGTACGCACGGCAAAACCACCACTACTAGCTTGATCGCGAGTGTGCTGGCGGAAGGCGGCATTGATCCGACCTTCGTCATCGGTGGCTTACTCCACAGCGCGGGATCTCACGCTAAGCTTGGCACGGGCCACTACTTAGTGGCCGAAGCCGACGAAAGCGACGCGTCATTTCTGTTATTGAATCCACTGCTCGCGGTGTTGACTAACGTCGACGCGGATCATATGGAAACCTATGAACAAGACTTTGAAAAGTTGCGACGCGCGTTCCGCGAGTTTTTTAAACGTTTGCCATTCTATGGAGTCGCGGTCGTCTGTATCGATGATGAAGCGGCCGGGTCGTTGATCGGCGATATGCATACGCGGGTGCTGACCTACGGCACTCGACCCGAGGCCGATTTCCGTGCCAGCAATGTGTTGGTGAATGGCCGGCAGTCGCGCTTCACCGTGCATCGCGTAGGCGATCGGCAGCCGCTCGATATCGTGCTCAACATGCCCGGTCGACACAATGCTCTCAATGCGTTGGCCGCCATCGCCGTCGCCGACGAATTGGGGATCGCCGACGCGGCGATCGTGCGCGCCTTGGCGGCGTTTGAAGGCGTCAAGCGACGTTGCCAGATCAAAGGTGAAATTCGCCTGGGCGACAAACTAGTGCTAGTGCTGGATGACTATGGTCATCATCCACGCGAGATCGCGGCAACCATCAACGCTGCGCGCGAAGGTTGGCCCGAGCGCCGATTAGTGGTTGCTTTCCAGCCGCATCGTTATACACGGACGCGCGATTTATTTGATGATTTTGTGGCGGTACTCGCCACGGTGGATGTCTTGCTAGTCCTTGATATCTACGCCGCTGGTGAGAAGCCGATCGCAGGCGCTGATTCGCGCGCGCTGTGCCGCGCCGTGCGGTCTCGCGGCCAGCTCGATCCGATTTTCGTGGCCCTTCCGCAAGAGGTCAACGCGGTGCTTGAAGGGGTCGCCAACGACGGGGATCTGTTGTTACTCCTCGGTGCTGGCAGCATCGGGCGCGTGGCGGATTCAATGCAGTTCGTTACCGGATGAACGAGAATTCGCACCCGCCATGGCGAACCTTGGACGACAGGCCATGAGCGAGTTATCGCGCTCCGCAAAACTCCGCGGAGTACTCCGGTGCGACGAACCGATGGCTGGCTACTGCTCGTGGCGAGTCGGTGGTCGAGCCGAACGTTGTTTTGAACCGCTAGACCGGGACGATTTAATAAAATATCTACTTAGTGCAGCGCCCGGTGAAGCGCTTACGTTCATCGGACTTGGCAGCAATGTATTAATTCGTGATGGTGGCTTACCGGGGACGGTGATCCTCACCGGTCGCGCGCTGTCCAAGATTGCATCCGGCGATGGCATAAGCATTCGAGCTGAAGCGGGCGTCCCGTGCGCTAAGGTGGCGAGGGTCGCGGCCCAAGCGGGATTCACCGGCGGTGAATTCCTGGCCGGGATCCCCGGAACCCTTGGCGGTGCGCTAGCGATGAACGCAGGCGCGTTCGGCGCTGAAATTTGGCCATTGGTTGTCGCGGTTGAAACCGTCGATCGCCGTGGTCAGGTTCGAATCAGACCCGCCGCCGATTTCGGTTTTGGCTACCGGGCCGTCGACATTCCGCTTGGCGAATGGTTTCTCAGTGGCACCCTGCAATTTGCTGCCGCCGGCCGTGATGTCGCCGTGGCGCGCGTCAAGGAATTTCTTGCGCGTCGTAGCAGCTCGCAGCCAACTGGGGCCCCGAGTTGTGGCTCGGTATTCAAAAATCCGCCGGGCGATTTTGCGGGCCGCTTAATCGAAGCCGCTGAACTCAAGGGCTATCGGCATGGCGGATGTTTTGTTTCCGACAAGCATGCCAACTTCATTATTAACACGGGCGACGCAAGTGCCACCGACATCGAAGATCTGATTCTCATCGTTCGCGAAATCGTGGCGCGAAAATTTGGGGTGATGCTCGAACCAGAGGTGCGTATTCTCGGACGGCGCGAAGCGCCACGCCGAGTAGTGGACGGGGTCGAATGATTAAGCGCTGCAACTTGACCGATGAATACGTCATCACCCACGCCGGGCGCGTGGCAGTATTGATGGGCGGACCCTCGGCCGAGCGGGAAATCTCCATTCGCAGCGGTACCGCGGTTTTAAAAGCGCTGCGGCGCGTCGGTGTTAACGCAGTCGAGGTGTGCTGGGACGGCGATCTGAGCGCGCAGATTGCGGCGGTACGCCCCGACCGCGCGTTCATCGCCTTGCATGGCCGCGGCGGCGAAGATGGCTGTGCGCAGGGGGCACTCGACGTCGCGCAGATTCCGTATACCGGTAGCGGTGTTTTGGGTTGTGCGCTCGCGATGGACAAAGTGCGCAGTAAATTGCAGTGGCGTAGTGTGGGCTTGCCGACCCCGGATTTTCTGGTGGTGAGTGACACGGAAGACGCGGGAAGTGCGATTCAACGCCTTGGGTTGCCGTTCATGGTTAAGCCCGCGCGTGAAGGTTCGAGTATCGGGATTTCCAAAGTCGAGCACCCGGATGAGCTGTCGCAAGCGATTGCAGACGCGAAGCACTTTGACGACACCATTTTAATTGAGAAATTTATCGCTGGTAGCGAGTACACTCTATCGATCCTGGGGACCACGACGCTGCCGATTATCAAACTTGAAACTCCACGTAAATTTTACGACTACGAAGCCAAGTATCACGCCAATACGACGCGTTATTTGTGTCCGGCGGGATTATCCGAAGCCGACGAGCGGACATTTGCTAGCGTTGGCCTCCAGGCGTTTGCTGCCTTGGCGGCGAGTGGCTGGGGCCGAGTCGATTTCATGGTGGACGTGCACAACAATCCGTGGCTCATTGAACTCAATACCGTGCCGGGCATGACCGACCATTCCTTGGTGCCGATGGCGGCCGCGTATGCCGGTTTGAGCTTCGATCAATTAGTCATTCGAATATTAGCGTCAAGTTTTCGGCGGACCGATGTGGTCTAAGGCGCCCGGCGCACAAGCACGATCGCGGTCGACAGCGGCCCCAATCCCGATCAGGTCGTTGGTGTCGATCGTGCTATCGCTGGTGGCGTTGGTGGCGTTTGGTTACTTTGCCCAGTCGGCATATCGATCCCTTAAGTACCCAATTCGGAAGGTGATGGTCGAAGGCGATTTTAGAATCTTGACCCCGACCTACGTTCAGTCCGCGGTAACCGAAGCGCTTGATGGTGGATTTTTCGAAATTGACGTGCAGAAGATCAAGCGCCGAATGCTCGAGGAGCCATGGGTCGCGGAGGCAGTGGTTGAGCGAGTATGGCCCGACGCGGTGCGGGTGACTATCAAGGAGCAAGTGCCGGCCGCGACCTGGGGCAACCACGCGTTATTAAATGGTGAGGCAGATATTTTCGCCCCATCGGCGGCCAGCATTCCCAGCGGGTTACCACGCTTGGACGGCCCGGTGGGTACTGAATCCGCAGTGCTCGCGATGTACCAGACAGTCGCGAAGCGTTTAACCAACCTCGAGTTAAAGCCGGTCGCGGTGGTGCTATCTCAGCGCGGAGCCTGGATCGTCGAACTCGCGGATGGCGCGCGATTGGTGCTCGGTCGCGCGAGTCTAGACGAACGGATTGCGCGATTCAGTGTTGCCTATACGCCGTTATTAAAAAGCAATTGGTCGCATATTGGTGTTGTTGATCTGCGCTATACCAACGGCTTCGCGGTTCGTGAGCGCAGCGCGATGCCGACCCTTGGTGAAGGACCCAAGCAACGTGGATAACAACCATAACGATGTAGGATTCAGGGCGGTACTCAACAGATGGTAAGAAAACAAGAGAAGAATTTGCTGGTGGGCTTGGACATCGGGACCTCAAAGGTGGTCGCGATTGTTGGGGAACTGTCTCCAGAAGGTACGATTGAGGTGGTTGGCGTTGGCTCGCATCCGTCGCGCGGCTTAAAAAAAGGCGTCGTGGTTAATATCGAGTCCACCGTGCAATCGATTCAGCGCGCGGTCGAAGAAGCCGAATTGATGGCCGGCTGTGAGATCCGTTCGGTCTACGCCGGAATTGCCGGCAGCCATATTCGCAGTTTGAACTCGCACGGTATCGTCGCGATTCGCGACAATGAGGTTACGCATAGCGATGTCGAGCGCGTCATCGATGCGGCACGCGCCGTCGCCATTCCGGCCGACCAGAAGATTTTGCATATCCTGCCTCAGGAATTCATCATCGATGGCCAAGAGGGAATCCGGGAGCCGGTCGGCATGTCCGGCGTGCGCTTGGAAGCCCGCGTGCATATGGTGACGGGGGCAGTCAGCGCGGCCCAGAACATTGTAAAATGCGTGCGTCGATGTGGTTTGGAGGTGGACGACATCATTCTGCAGCAGCTGGCGTCGTCCTACGCCGTGTTGACCGAAGATGAAAAAGACCTTGGCGTGTGCTTGTGCGACGTTGGTGGTGGGACGACGGACATCGCGGTCTACGCGCACGGAGCAATTCATCATTCGGCCGTGATCCCCATCGCCGGGGATCAAGTGACGAACGATATCGCGGTGGCCTTGCGTACTCCGACGCATCACGCTGAAGACTTAAAAATAAAATTCGCCTGCGCGCTGACTCAGCTCGCGAACCCCGATGAAACGATCGAAGTACCAAGTGTCGGTGACCGACCTCCGCGGCGCTTGGTTCGCCAGACTTTAGCTGAGGTTGTTGAACCAAGATATGAGGAGCTGTTTAGTCTGGTCGCCGCTGAACTCAAGCGCAGCGGTTTTGAAAGCATGATCGCGGCCGGCGTTGTATTAACCGGCGGCGGCGCAAAAATGGAAGGGGCAATAGAGTTGGCGGAAGAGGTATTCAATATGCCGGTCCGACTTGGGACTCCCCAATACGTCGCAGGCTTGGTGGATGTCATACGAAATCCAATCTACGCGACTGGTGTCGGGTTACTGTTGTTCGGCAATCAATCACTGCGCGCTTCTACTCATCGTTCGCGCGTGAATTCCGCGAGCAATGTGTGGGACCGCATGAAGAACTGGTTTCACGGAAATTTTTAGAAGGGAATGGTGCACGAGGCCATTAGTTTGTGGATAAGGGCGAAAAGGTTGCATTGATAGTTAACGCTGGTGGTAATTTTGGGATACGAAATGATTCCGGTGCAGGCACATGAATGCGTACACTCGGAACGCGGAGCGGAGGGCTAAATATGTTTGAGTTGATGGATGCTTATAGTCAAAGTGCCGTCATTAAAGTGATCGGCGTTGGTGGTGGCGGTGGTAACGCCGTGCAGCACATGCTCGGAGCACAAATCGAAGGAGTGGAATTCGTGTGCGCCAATACTGACGCACAGGCTTTACGCAGTTCGATGGTTAAAACGGTGCTACAGCTTGGCGGAGATATCACGAAGGGCTTGGGCGCCGGTGCAAATCCCGACATCGGGCGGCAAGCGGCGTTGGAAGATCGCGATCGCATTAGCGATGTCCTCGATGGCTCCGATATGGTGTTTATTACCGCCGGCATGGGCGGCGGTACCGGCACTGGCGCGGCGCCGATCGTGGCGCAGATTGCCAAGGAAATGGGCATTCTGACGGTCGCCGTGGTGACTCGACCGTTTCCGTTTGAAGGGCGCAAGCGCATGGAGATTGCGAACCACGGGATCAAGGAACTAAGTCAATACGTTGACTCGTTGATTACGATTCCAAACGAAAAGCTACTGAGTGTGTTGGGTCGTGAAATAAGCCTATTGAATGCCTTCAAAGCGGCGAATGATGTGTTGTTGGGCGCGGTGCAAGGGATCGCCGAGCTCATAACCTGTCCGGGGCTTATCAACGTTGATTTCGCGGATGTACGAACCGTCATGTCCGAAATGGGGATGGCGATGATGGGCACTGGTCGGGGTAAGGGTCCGACACGCGCGAAGGATGCCGCGGAAGCAGCGATTTCCAGCCCGTTACTCGAGGACATTAATTTGTCTGGCGCACGCGGGATTTTGGTCAATATCACCTCGGGCGCCGACATCACCATGGGCGAATTTGAGGAAGTGGGCAACACGGTCAAGGCCTTTGCATCCGATAACGCGACTGTGGTGGTGGGGACCGTCATCGACCCCAATACCGAAGGCGAAGTACGCGTCACGGTCGTCGCTACCGGGATTGGTCCGGAACAAATGAAGGACAGGGAGGCCAGCAAGGAACCGCCGCGCGAAGTGGCCATGACGAAAGCGGCTGATGATCCCGATGTCGACTATCGCAAGCTTGAGCGGCCGACGGTCATTCGCAATCGGGTCGAGCATCATGATTCGGGCAATAGCGGCAACTCACGCGCGGATTATCTTGATATTCCTGCGTTCTTGCGCCGTCAGGCTGACTAGCGGTTGGGCCGGTTCAATTAAGTGCGAGTTCAGGGTGACTGTGGGTAAATGCCCGCGTTAACGAGGGATAAGGCGTTGATTCGCTTTAATATCGTGTCCTAGATATCGTGTGCTATCATGCGCGCGGCCGGGACCTTGCTTAGGGGGAAGCGGGTACATAATGCTGAAGCAACGCACATTAAAAAATGTAATCAGGGCGACCGGCGTCGGGCTGCACACGGGCCGTAAGGTCTTCGTAACCCTGCGACCGGCGGCGCCGGATATCGGTATCGTCTTCCGACGCACTGATCTATCGCCGCGGGTCGATATTCCAGCGCGTGCCGAACACGTCGGTGACACCAGTTTGTCGACGAGTTTGATTCGCGACGGCGTCAAGATCTCAACCGTTGAACACCTGCTATCGGCCTTCGCCGGCCTCGGAATCGATAATGCCTATGTTGATCTGAGCGCACCCGAAGTCCCGATCATGGACGGCAGCGCAGGACCGTTCGTATTCTTGATTCAGTCGGCGGGCTTTGAGGAGCAAGATGCTCCGAAACGTTTCATTCGGATAAAAAAATCCATTTCGGTTAAGGACGGCGACAAATGGGCCAGATTCGAACCGTTTAGTGGATTTAAAGTAGCCTTCGCGATCGATTTCGATCATCCGTTTTTTCAACAAACCAGCAAACACGCCGAAATCGACTTTTCGACCACTTCATTTGTTAAGGAAGTCAGTCGCGCTCGTACGTTTGGATTTATGCGCGATGTTGAATGGTTACGGGGACGGAATCTCGCGTTGGGCGGCAGCCTCGATAATGCCGTGGTGGTCGATGACTACCGGGTTTTGAACGAAGATGGGTTGCGTTACGAAGATGAATTTGTGAAACATAAAATCCTCGATGCCATTGGTGATCTATACCTTTTGGGCCATAGTCTAATCGGATCATTCCATGGCTATAAGTCGGGACACGAATTAAATAATCGACTGTTGCGTAAACTAATTGCGATGCGGTCTGCATGGGAACTGGTGACGTTTGCCAAGGACGACGAAGTCCCAATATCGTTTACGCAGCCAATACCGGCGGTCTGAGCTCGAGTTCATCTACTAGCTGCAAAAATCTCCGCGTGTTGCTTTTGATTGGACACTACACAGTGGTAAGCGTGCCCTAGGTGGCCCAATCTTTCTTACCGACTCCGCCCCTGCTTGAACAGTAGTCGTGAGTGTTTGGCTCATGGGATCTGAACCCGTTTGATATGGATTTGAATCGCCCGGATGTGGTTTAAGTCCGGGTAGGTTTGGGCCCATTTGAGCAACTCCGGCACGATATAGCGCATCCGCGTCGCCCACGCGGGGGAGTTCGCGACCAACACCAAGGTGCCATCAAGATGGATCGCGGCCACGCCGAAATTCGTCGCGAAATTTTCACCCAAACGTTCCGCAATACGTAGTTCCAAGGCACGCAGCTTCTGGGCATGATCCATTAAGCCGCGCAGATTCGAATTTGCGGCCGCAATCTCGCTTATCCGCACCGGCCCTTTCATGGTATTTCTTGAATCCATTTTTGCTCCACAGATCGTGCCCAAGTTTTGGAATTCGCGCACTTCATTTCCATGATCCTGTAACGAGTCGCCGTTTGCTACACTACCTTGCCCTGGCTAATTTCATTGAGGGGGCATTCCCTTGGCGTCGAGACTGCTGCTTTCCAAGCCCTCCAAATTGAGGACGAAATGACTGATACCGCACCCTCCCTAGGTCGCCGCATCGTGCGGACTCTTTTTGGTAGTCGAAACGACCGTTTGCTCAAGCGCATGGGAAAGACGGTGGACGCCATCAACGTCCTCGAGCCCAGCGTTTCCGCTTTGTCCGACACCGAATTGGCCGCGCGGACCGACCAATTTCGGGAACGATTAAAAAGCGGCGAGGCCCTAGAATCAATCCTGCCCGAAGCATTTGCAGTCGTTCGCGAAGCCGGTAAACGAACACTAAACATGCGGCATTTCGATGTGCAGATGATTGGTGGCATTGTGTTGCATCAAGGGCGAATTGCCGAAATGCGGACCGGCGAAGGGAAAACGCTAGTCGCCACTTTGCCGGCGTACCTAAACGCGTTGCAGGGGCGCGGCGTGCATGTCGTGACGGTAAATGATTATTTGGCGAAACGCGACGCGGAATGGATCGGCAAGATTTACCGCTTCCTTGGACTCACGGTCGGCGTCGTGCTATCTGGCTTAAATCAAGAAGAACGCAAAAGCGCCTACGCCGCGGATATCACGTATGGGACGAATAACGAGTTCGGCTTTGACTATCTCCGTGACAATATGGTGTTTACCAAGGAGCAACGCGTTCAGCGTGAATTGGTTTACTGCATTGTCGATGAAGTCGACTCAATCCTGATCGACGAAGCACGCACCCCACTGATCATTTCCGGCCCCTCTGATGATCGTAGCGATCTCTATACACGGATTAACGTTCTAATCCCGAAGCTCGCACGCCAGGCGACCGAAGAGGGGGCCGGCGATTATTTCGTCGACGAAAAAGCACGACAGGTTCACTTAACAGAAGTTGGCCATGAACAGGTTGAACAACTATTGATCGGCGCCGGACTTCTCGCGGAAGGTGATAGCCTTTATAGCTCGGCAAATATTGCCCTCATGCATCACACCAATGCCGCGCTTCGCGCGCATGCGCTATTCACGCGCGATGTCGACTATGTCGTGAAGGA
>JAYUEZ010000220.1:0-5520 GCA_043738965.1 Gammaproteobacteria bacterium | reverse complement strand
CATCGATTTCGATTATGGCGAAAAATGTCCATGTCGCGCGCAAGCCCTTACAGCGCGCTCTTCCATTCGTCGGAAGTACACTTGCGTCCACCGAATTTGCGTTGACGCTATGCACTGACAAAATTAACGTTGCTCTTGTAATAATTTCTTAATACTTCTGTAACATATCCGTGATAGAGGGGGCTGTTTCTCCAGGCGTTCGGTTGGCGAGGCCGAGTGCTGGTAAACGGGCGATGCGTAAAAAATAAGGATTTTTTAACCATGCGTATCGGTTTTTTACTCAGGCCAAGCGAGATTGACCATTCGACGCCCATCAACAATCAAATCTTCGACATACTGCGGTCGCGCAATGTCGAAATCGAAGCCGTCGTCCCGTCCCACCACCAGATCGACCTTTCCATGGTCAGGGTAACCTGTGATCTGTATGTCCTAAAACCCGGCCTGGACCTTTCGCTTTCCCTGGCTGGCATACTGCACGACAAGGGCGCTCAGATCATCAACAGCTTCCCCGCATCCTCCTACATTCAGGACAAGGCTCGGGTTACGGCGGCGCTGTATGATGCCGGCATTCCGGTGCCACCCAGCTATTTCACGGACAGTTGCGCGAAAGTCTGTGATATTCTCGAAAACTGCTCAATTATCGTCAAACCGCATCGCGGTACGGCCGGTGAAGGTATTTTCATACATAATTGTGACTCGCAACCGCCATCCGACCTCGGCAACGCACTATTTGTCCAGAAGTTTCTGCACTCCGACGGCGAGGACATAAAGATCTACGTTATCGGTGAAGACGTGTTCGCCATCAAACGGCCGTTTCCGGCGCTGTCGTATGCCGAAAAACTCGGTAAACCCTACCCGCTGAACAATGAAATGCGTGACATCGCACTGCGGTGCGGGCGCATCTTCGGCCTCGAAATTTACGGGATCGATGTACTGCAGACCAGTGCCGGATTCTTCGTGATCGACGTAAACTACTTCCCCGGCATGATAGGCGTGCCGGACGTGGCAGAACGCCTCGCGGACTATATCTATTACCGGGCGCTGTCGCGTTCCGCCCCGCAACCAGCGCCCATACTGCCACGACCCTACGCTACGGCGAACGTGGCGTATGCATGAACAAGCTTAGGGCGATCCTGACAACGCTCACCCGCAACCCCAGCCTGTCGGCGGTGGTGTCTGAAGGTTTCTTTGCGCGCCTTGGGTTTGGCGTCATCACCTTTGCCCTGCCTTTCTATGCGCTGTCGTTAGGCATGAGCATCACCGAGATCGGGCTTTTGGCCTCATTGCGTCTGGTGGCGGCCATCGCAGTGAAGCCTTTGATGGGCTGGGCGGCGGACCGCTATGGCAAGAAGCAGGTGTATGTGTGGTCCATCGCCGGCCGTTGCGTGGTGGGAATGCTGTTTGCGCTCGCGACCACACCCTGGGCGTTATTTGTCGTGCGCGGGTTGCACGGCGTAACGACAGCGGCACGTGATCCATCCTCCTCGATTCTGATCGCGGAACATGCCGACGAGAATAAAATGGCCAGCGCGTTCTCCTGGTACGTGACCGCGAAGGAAATAGGATCCGCGTTGGGCTATTTGATCGCGGGCGTGTTGTTGACGCTCACGCACGATCACTATACAACTGTGTTTCTTTTCTCGGTATTGACCTCGGTGGCCGCGTTGGTCATCGTCGTGCGTTATGTGCGCAACGAACGCGAACCGGTACCGGTTAAACCGAATGAAGCCGCAGTGCCGGATCCCGATCTCTCACCCAACCGCGCCTGGACCGAGTACGCGTTTCTGGCGGTGATGATTACCCTGACAGGCAGCATGATCAGTAATCTGTTTCCCATTATCGCGAGCCAGCACGCGGGCCTGAACAAAGCTCAGATCAGCGTCATCTTTACTTTTTCAACGCTGGCGGTTGTTTTTGCCGGACCCTTTCTGGGCTGGTTCGCGGACAACATCAGCCGTAACATCGTATTGTCGTTGCGTTCGGTCGCCAACACCTTGTCGTCAGTATTGTATATGTATCTACCCGGGTTCGCCGGCCTGACCGCCGCACGCCTTGTGGACGATGTCGGCAAGGCGGGCTTCCGACCGGCATGGGGATCGCTAATCGCCGAAATCTCGGCGCTTTATGGCAAAAAACGCCGTGGACGTGTCATAGGATATATGGATACGGCCTATTCCTTAGGCGAGGCCATCGGCCCTGTCCTGGCCGGACTGCTTTGGGACAGTTATGGAATTTTCTGGATGTTCGCTGCGCGCTTCGGGCTTTCCTTGGCAACAGAGATTTACGCCGTCTGGCTCATGCGGTTCCGCTCCCAGCCGGTTAGCGTTGGGTACTAGTGGATTTCAAGATCGCGCGGAGCGCGAACAACGAAAAAATCGCGGCAAATTTATTTTCTGACTGTATTCGACAGTATAAAACACAGAGAATGGAATCGGATTACATAGATAAAAGCTACCACAGACGCCCTGTATCAGGTAGGGCTCTTTTGTATCCATCATTAGGACCGTAGGTTGGGCTGAACGAAGTGATGCCCAACAAGTTGCTGGAGAATGAAGCGTTGGGCTTCGCAAGCTCAGCCCAACCTACGGTGCTCCTAATACTCCTGCGTGAAAACCCGAGTTTTGCCTCGTCTATCAGACGCTTTCCTTACCGCCCCGCTCCCACCGCCATATCCGCAACCCTTCCGCCGCCTCGATCCCGATGCGCACGTGGTTCCCGTCCACCCGCAATATCCGCACTTCGATGGGCCGGGTAAACAAATCTGAAAGACCGGACGTATGGGTATCCGGGCGGGGTTCGATAATCACGGTTTCGCCGGAGCGACGGGTGAGGATGAGCATGGGAAACTCCTTTTCTCGTCATGAATAATACTATAGTATTCGATACTATAGTCTGTAGACGAGGAGTAACGCAAGCCTCAATTTATGGGCCCATGTGCGCCCAAAAATCCCGCTCCATCGTGGACCGTTTTCCGGATGTATTAAGGAAGGTCAGAACCGACAAAGGATTATCGCAGGAGGAGCTTGCCGACCTGGCAGGACTCCATCGCACTTATATATCGCAGATCGAGCGGGGGCTGAAATCGCCGTCTTTGCGGTCGTTGGAGCAGATTGCGGAGGGGCTGGGGATGTCGGTGTCGGAGTTGTTGAGGAAGGTAGAAGTATAGACGGGTCGTTGAGCATTACCTGATTTCATAGATCATGCAAAATGGGCATAACGCCGCTGAACCGCATGTTGGGCCTATTG
Source organism: Gammaproteobacteria bacterium (assembly GCA_043738965.1). Taxonomy (GTDB): domain Bacteria; phylum Pseudomonadota; class Gammaproteobacteria; genus CAIKBL01. The sequence continues at coordinate 2,274 of JAYUEZ010000220.1, read as the reverse complement.
CCATTGATCTGCCTGCTTCTCGACGGTGAATGCAATATCGTCATCGGTGCGGGCCGTGATCTTTATGTATCCTTTCCTTTCAAGATCCGCCAACACCATTGGCCAGTCATAGAGACTTGGGTTGTCAAGGACGTTGTCTCCGTATGACCCGGTGACCAGCTGCAAGTTGAGGGTCTTTGACTTTAGAAAATCGTACGCAAGATAACGAATGCGCTTCTTTGCTTGGCGCATCTGGAAATCTGGCGGGAAGGTACCTGCCGGTTTGGGCTTAGGTGGAGTTACGGCTCTCTGACTACTGCCCGCTTCCGGCGCGACATAGATGTTGCCCCCAGCCTGATAAATGGTGGATGTCTGTGCGCCGGTGACATTGACGCTTTGGCTGGATGGGGCTACGTCTGCGGTTTTGGGTTCTTTGGCGGGCTCGCGAGCAAAGATCAGTATGAGTACGCCGACGGCGGTGTATAGGACCCAGCCGCCCCACAGGATGCGTACCCACCCGGGATACGCGCCGAGCCATTCAACGAGCTTCAAGACGTCCCCCATTTCTCAAATCCTTCTTACATAGGCCCAACGCCGTGTTAAGCTGCGCGGGGCACGAATACAGCAGGAAACGGTGCGCTGTCTCACCGGAGTCTGGGGGCAAGTCTTATCTTTTGCTACCCAACAATCACCCCCACCGCCTCCCGCAATGCCCGCTGATCCTCACCCAACAGCTTGCCCATCGACTTGATGACGAGCCCCTTCTCGATGGTCGTGATGACCGGCTTGATCGCCGACGGCTTGAGCAGCCCGGCCTCGCGCCACTGCTCCACGACGACTTCACCGAAGGCGTTGGTCGGCCGAAGCAGGCTGGTCACCGCCATGATGACAAGATCGGGCCGCGCGGCGTTGTAAGCTTGGGAGCTGATGACGACGGCGGGGCGCTTCTTCGTGGCGGATTGGTCGGTAAACGGAAACGGTACTAACACAACATCGCCAAACTCAAAGCGCGTCATAGACCGCGTCGTCCGGGTTGTCCCACACCTTCTTGAAACTCGGCTCCGCCGTTTGGATCGCGGCCTGCGTCAGGCGCCGATCCAGGTCCTTGTGCTGCAGGAAGTCCACGAAATCCTCGACCTCCGCCACTCGCTCCGGCGGCAGTTGATCGAGCTTGTCGAGTAACGTGCGCATCTGGTTTGAACTCTTCGCCATCGGCTGCTCCTTTTTGTGCCATTGGGGACGGAGGGATTAACAATTAAGCAGTATACACATTGATCAAGATTGAATCCCTCCCCCCTTTGCCGCGCCCTTTTTCACCGTCCCTTCTTCACTACGCGATTGCGCGCCAGCCTTGTTTAGTTTCCTCAAACTCCATGGTTTTCGAATACAACACACGATTGAGTTCAGCGAGGTACTCGACCAATTTTCTGATTTCAGAATTGCCCGTAGCATATTCCTGATAGAGGGCGCGAATCATTCGGTCACCGGGCCCGGTCGGCCTGACCCGGCCGCTCTCCCAATTGCGCACCGTCGTCTCGCCAACTCCCAGGCATTTGGCGAGCGTCCCTTGAGACATATCGAGCTCCTTCCGGAGGAAGCGGACTTCGGCCCCGGTCAGGCGTTTCTTGTTACTGACTAGGCGCAAGCCGATTGCGCGATGCAGACCTTCCACATCCTGAATGGAGATCGCGCGGCCATACGGGGTTTCCTTCTCCTTGAACCCGTTGCGAAGGTAGATATTGCGAAGGCCACAGCTCGTGTAATGAAACAGCTCGTTTTTCATAAGTAGTATGCCGTAATGATGACCACGTAGTTGCCGTCGTCGTCCTGGTAAAGCGCGGCCGCCATACGCAACACATCGCCGGCAGACAACGACTCCATGGCAACCTCCCAACCCCCCTTGATTCCGCGGGCCGGGCCCTCTTTGATTTGACCATTGGCCAGACAGCGCAGAACCTGGACGTCCGTGATTTTGCGCTTCGTCATCTGCTTCCTGGGATGCGGCGAAATGAACACCCGTGCGGAGTTCTTTGCAGCCTCACGCAGGATCTCCCGCGCCTTGGCGACACTCAGTTTCAAGTGAAAGACGTTGGTCGGTGTTGGCGCGGCCATGAGACAGGTTGGTTGCTGTGGTCTTCTCTGTGCCGTCAATTATTGACGGTAATGGGTCGGATGTCAAGTTGGACTTACTTCATTCTAAACCTGCATCAGCTCCCGCCAATCCATCCCCGGCAACCCATGCCAATACCCATTGCACGGCCGCACCGGCAGATACGCATCGAGCACATGCTGTGC
>JAYUEZ010000219.1:0-5524 GCA_043738965.1 Gammaproteobacteria bacterium | reverse complement strand
GCGCGAGCTTTAATCGTGCCGCGCGACACTATGACGAGCACGCGTTTCTACAACGCGAGATTGGGGATCGATTAGTCGACCGCCTCGGTTTCATGCGCCTGACACCGGCGCTCGTCGTTGACCTCGGCGCCGGCACCGGCTACTGCGCGCGGCGCTTGGAACAACAGTATTCACAATCTCATGTGTTGTTGATCGATTTGGCGAGCGACATGTTAACCACTGCCCGCCAACAAGCGCGGCGCTGGTTTTCCAAACAACTTTTTATGACTGCTGACGCGACGCAGCTCGCCGTGCGCGACAGCGCCGCTGATCTAGTGTTTTCTAACCTGATGTTGCAATGGTGTGACGAGCTTAATTCCGCATTCAGTGAATGTCGTCGCGTGTTGCGCCCAGGTGGATTGTTGCTATTTTCGACGCTGGGTCCCGATACGCTATGCGAGCTTCGCACCGCGTGGGCCGCTGTGGACGAAACCCCGCATGTAAATCGATTTTTAGATATGCACGATGTGGGTGACGCGCTGGTCAACGCCGGCTTTAGTTCGCCGGTACTAGATCGCGAGTTCGTCACCTTGACCTATGCGGATGTGGTCGCCGTCATGCGTGATCTCAAGAGCATCGGCGCCCACAACGTTCAGGCGCAACGCGCTCGGGGTTTGTTCGGCAAGCGGGCGCTTGGTGCGATTACAACGGCGTATGAACCATTCCGCGTGGATGGCCGCCTGCCCTGCACGTATGAAATCATCTTCGGCCATGCCTGGGCGCCAACCGCGACCACGCGTGTGCAGGACGGCAGCACCGTCGCGACTTTCCCGTTCAAAAATTTGAAGCGACGTGACTTATGAATTGCTTTATCACGGGCACGGACACTGAAATCGGGAAGACCACGGTCACCACGGCGCTACTTGTTGGTTTACATCAACGTGGCTACCCAGCCGTCGGCATGAAGCCAGTGGCAGCTGGCGCCGTCATGGAGAACGGCGTGGCGATCAATCCCGACGTCGATCAATTACGCCGCTTGGCGCCCTCGTACATCTCGTCGAAGGTGATTAACCCTTATTTCTTCGAGGCCCCTACGGCGCCATGGATTGCGGCTGAACGTGAAGCGCGCACAATCGAATGGTCGGTCATTGCCACCGCCTTTGCGGATTTGACGCAACTAAGTCCCTGTGTGATCGTCGAAGGAATCGGCGGCTGGGATGTGCCGCTTAGCGCGGTGCTCTCCGCGCGGGATATACCGCGCCGCCTCGCGCTGCCCGTGATTCTAGTGTCAGGGATCCGCTTAGGCGCGATTAATCACACGCTATTAACAGCACGCGCCATTGAAAATGACGGATGTCAGCTGCTCGGCTGGGTGGCGAACGTTGTTGACCCGCACTACCCCTTTTTGACCGAGACGATCATCACCCTGCGTGCGGCACTACCTGCACCCTGCTTAGCCGAAATCCCGTGGTTGGCGGCGCCGACTCCAGAAGCCGTGGCAAGTTGGTTGACGACAGCCCTCAACGTCATCGACGATCGCACACCAGTCCCGTAACGGACGGCGACGCCGATGCTGGAATTTCCGACGCCCTGTCAGGCTTCCCGTCACCACACGCTAGTGATCCGGCCGACGCGGAGTCTTAGTTGGCCTCAGGCCAAACGTGTCCTGTGGCTTATATCCGGACTACCCATCACGGTCGGCATCCTGTTCGCGGCGCTCGATATTCTGTGGATTTTGCCGTTTACAGGCCTCGAGGTCGCGTTGCTATGGGTGGCTTTTTATGTCGTGGTCTTAGAGGGCGAATATCAGGAGATTGTGCGAGTTGAAGCGCACAAGGTTGTCATCGAAAAAGGCCGGCAGCGGCTGATCGAACATCATGAATTCGATCGCGAATGGCTGCGTGTGGAATTGCGGGTGCCGACCGACGGCTGGTATCCAAGTCAACTCCAATTGCGATCGCATGGCCGCTGCGTTGTACTTGGGCAATGCCTCACTGACGGTGAACGCACTGAACTCGCGCAAGCCCTGATTAACGCCATCGGTAAAAACCGTTAGAATGCACCCGATTCGCCGTTTCGATACACGATCGCTCCGGTGACGGGAACCACCGCGGGGAATAGCTGGCTAAGGTACGGCGATGTTGCGAAGAATCCGTGAGTTGTCGAGTGCACTCGCGCGAAACGATTATTCTGATGAGTTGTGGGGGCCCTTTAGTATGACGATCTCTTTCTCAAGACCGCGCCTGCGCGCCACGCTGGCGGCGGTGTTGTCGATGCCCTCCATGACCGCGTTGGCGGACTGGAGTAAGCTCAATTTGCCGCTCGGCGTAACGCCTTATAGCCACACGATCTACCACTTACATAACATCATCATGTGGATTTGCGTCGCAATCGGCGTGGTCGTGTTTGGGGCGATTTTCTACTCCATCTTCAAATTCCGAAAATCCCAAGGCGCGGTCGCCGCGCAATGGCATGAGAGCACGGTCGTGGAGATCCTATGGACCATCGTGCCGTTGCTGATCCTTATCGCGATGTCGGTGCCCGCCACCAAAGCCCTCATCATGATGGAGGATGTATCGAAATCAGACCTCACCATCAAGGTCACCGGGTATCAGTGGAAGTGGCGGTACGACTACGTCAATGATGGCGTCGGATTTTTCAGTACCTTGGGGCAGTCCAGCAATGTCGCGCGCCAATTAAAATCAGGCATCGACCCGCACTCGGTCGACAATTATCTGCTCGAAGTCGATCACGAAGTGGTGGTCCCGATCCACAAGAAAATTCGATTTTTGACCACCGCGTCTGATGTCATCCATTCTTGGTGGGTGCCGGATCTTGGGTGGAAACGCGACGCCATCCCTGGCTACATCAATGAATCTTGGGCGCTGATTGAAACGGAAGGCACTTATCGTGGGCAATGCGCCGAACTATGCGGCAAAGACCACGGATTCATGCCCATCGTGGTGCACGCGGTATCCGAGGCAGACTACAAAGCGTGGCTGGAGAAGATGAAGGCCGAGCAGGCGCCGGCGCCACACGCGTCAAATGAACTACCCAATAACACACTTCTCGCGCAACGCCGCTAGGCGCGAGCGAGGCCGTAAGTAACGATTTGAAGAGGGCACGCGAATGAGCGACGCAGCGATTCACGACGAACACCACGAACATCGCCCTTATGGAGGCGTGACGCGCTGGCTGACCACCACGAATCATAAAGACATCGGCACGATGTACTTGATTTTCGCACTGATCATGTTTTTCATCGGTGGCACGATGGCCATGGTGATCCGATTGGAGTTATTCCAACCGGGACTACAGTTTGTTGATCCGCAATTTTTCAACAGTATGACCACCATGCACGCCTTGGTCATGATCTTCGGTGCGGTCATGCCAGCCTGGACTGGATTCGCGAACTGGCTAATTCCGATGATGATTGGTGCGCCGGATATGGCGTTGCCGCGGCTCAATAACTGGAGTTTCTGGATCCTACCGTTTGCCTTCACCTTATTACTTAGCACCCTCTTCATGCCCGGTGGCGGTCCGGCTGGCGGCTGGACGATGTATCCCCCGTTGGTCCTGCAGACCGGCGGGGCGTTTCCGTTTTTGATCTTTTCAATCCACTTCATGGGTGCGTCGTCGATTGCCGGGGCCATCAACATTATCGCGACGGTATTTAATTTGCGCGCGCCCGGGATGACCTTGATGAAACTTCCACTCTTCGTTTGGACATGGATCATCACCGCGTTCCTGTTGATCGCCGCGATGCCGGTGTTGGCCGGCGCCGTGACGATGTTGCTGACGGACAAATTTTTCGGTACCGCGTTTTTCAGCGCGGCCGGTGGCGGCGATCCAGTGATGTTCCAACACATTTTCTGGTTCTTCGGTCACCCCGAAGTCTATATTTTGATCCTGCCCGCTTTCGGTATCGCATCGGCAATTATTCCGACCTTTGCGCGCAAGCCACTGTTCGGTTACGCCTCCATGGTCTATGCCGCGGCGTCAATCGCGTTCCTATCGTTTATCGTGTGGGCGCATCATATGTTCACGGTCGGCATGCCGCTCGCTGGCGAGCTTTTCTTTATGTATGCGACGGTGTTGATCGCGGTGCCTACCGGCGTCAAGGTATTCAACTGGGTAGCCACCATGTGGCAGAGCTCGATGACGTTTGAAACGCCGATGTTATTCGCGATTGCGTTTGTGGTGCTGTTTACGATCGGTGGCTTTTCGGGCCTGATGCTCGGTGTCACCCCGATCGATTTTCAATATCAAGACACCTATTTCGTGGTCGCCCATTTTCACTACGTGTTAGTCACCGGCGCGATCTTTTCGATCATGGCAGGCACGTACTTCTGGTTACCCAAATGGACTGGGCACATGTATGACGAGGGACTCGGCAAACTGCATTTCTGGCTATCGACGATTTCGGTCAACGTGCTGTTCTTTCCGCAACACTTCTTAGGCCTCGCCGGTATGCCGCGTCGAATCCCGGACTACGCCGTGCAATTCGCGGATTGGAATATGGTTTCCAGTATCGGCGGCTTCGTGTTCGGTGCGTCGCAAATCCTATTTCTAGTGGTCATTGTTAAGTGTGTTCGCGGCGGCCAAAAAGCGACTGACCGAGTGTGGGAAGGCGCGCATGGATTAGAGTGGACACTGCCCTCACCGCCGCCCTACCACAGCTTCTCGACGCCGCCGGCGCCGGCAACGATCGAAGGCGGCATGCGTTAGCATAAACATGGTCACCGTGTCCGAAGAGCAGCTGCGTTTCCAACGCCAGAAGGCCAAGCGAACGGCGCTGATTCTGGCAACGGTTGCGCTCGCATTTTATCTCGCATTTTTTCTCACGCACTGGTAGATCATGAACACGACCGGCGTCAGTACGCGCAAACTCGTGACTAAACTAACCCTCCTAGTGTTCGTGATGTTTGGGTTTGGTTACGCGCTAGTGCCGCTGTACAACACCATCTGTACCGTCACTGGACTAAACGGCAAAACCGGGCGCCTCTCGGAAGCTGCTGCTGCCGCGATGCCGAAAAACGACGCCCGTCTGATCACGGTCGAATTCGTCACCAACGTCAATTCAGGAATGCCCTGGCGTTTCAAGCCATTGGTGACTCGAATCGCCGTGCATCCCGGCGTTGAGACTGCGGTCGACTTTGAAGTGACGAACACCAGCCGCGACGCAATTACCGGCCAAGCGGTGCCGAGTCTCGCGCCGAACGAAGTCGCGCGTTATTTCAGCAAGACCGAATGTTTTTGTTTTACGCAACAAACCTTGGCGGCTGGCGAAACGCGGCGCATGCCGGTGCGGTTTATCGTCAATCCGAAAATTCCATCCCATGTGGATATCCTGACCTTGAGCTATACGTTTTTCCGCGCCGCAGTCCAAGTCACCGCGACCACCCCGACGGTTAAGGCGGTCCCGAATTCATGATTCCAGTTTTCATACACGTCACGTTATTCGCAAAAGAGAGATAGTCATGGCCAATGCTCATGCGCATCACCACTACTACGTCCCCGATCCCAGCCGCTGGCCGATTACGGC
>JAYUEZ010000218.1:0-2086 GCA_043738965.1 Gammaproteobacteria bacterium | reverse complement strand
TAAGAGTGGACAGTCGATCTTGTGGTCGAGATCGGCTGCATCGTGGACTAGATCAATGCTCGCGCCAGCGCGGTAATCCTCGCACGCGGCGTGAATGGTCCGGGGATTGCGATAGCAGCGTTGATACTCGGCGAGTGCAAGTTCGTTGAACCGCATGCCCGGCGCCGACCAGCGCCGTAAACATTCCAGCAGGAAATAATCGGGATCGCGGCCGATCATGCGTTCAGGCAGGCCATCCGGCTGAATCAAGAAGAACCAGTGGTAGTACGCAGTGGCTAAGCGCTGATCGGTGTTGGTAAAAATATGATGGGTGGGTACGATATCCATGACGCAGGCTTTACGTACCCGCGCGGGGTGATCCACGCACAAGCGATGCGTCACTCGCGCCCCGCGATCATGACCTGCGACAAAGAAGCGGTCATGGCCGAGCGCCGTCATCACGTCGACCATGTCGATCGCCATGGCTCTTTTTGAGTACGGCAGGTGATCGTCGGTGGTCGTTGGCTTGGCGCTCTCGCCATAGCCTCGCAAGTCGGGGATCACCAACGAGTAATGAGCGGCCAGAGCGGGCGCGACCGCATGCCACATCGCGTGCGTTTGCGGGAAACCGTGGAGCAACAGGAGCGGGGGTCCATTGCCACCAATCCGCAGCCGAATGTCGGCGCCGGCGGTGCGGAGCGTCATCAATTCAAAGGGCGGACCGAATAGCACGGGAACCTCACGCGGCAGTGTAGAACTCATCTCAAAAATCATTCTGGAGCGCCCATGCGTTGTTGCGCAACTTCCTCCGGTGCTCATTTACTCCGTGTAAACTCCGCTCCTCGGAAGTCGCGCGCCTAGTCTGGACACCCCAGAATCATTTTTGAGATGAGTTCTATGTACTCGGCCGCGAGGCGCGCGGTTTCCGTGCCGTTGGAATCAAGAACTGTGACCTGCCGATCGGCTTTGGGAGTCGCGCGACCCTTGAGCCATGTGACCTGATTTTTCTTGAACAAGGCCGCGATACCTTGGGTCAAGGTTTGCACGATCTTGTCTTTGCGCTTGTGCCGTCAAGTACGCCGTCTCCGGTAGCTGACTGCCAGCTCTCGACACATGCTGTGCGGACTCCCAGTTGCACGTAACCGATGGCGGCGACATACCCGCCAGGACCTGCGCTGCTCACGACGACGTCATAGTTATCCAGGTCAGATCTCAGAGCTGAAGCAGCAAGCGGCTTGGATCCTCAAGGCCCTGGCGCAGCGTATCCAAACACTGCACGGCTTCGCGGCCATCGATGATGCGATGATCGTAGGACATGGCCAAGTACATCATGGGACGGATCACGATCTGGCCTTTCTCCGCGACCGGGCGTTCCTGAATCTTGTGCATCCCAAGAATCGCGCTTTGCGGCGGATTTATGATTGGCGTGGAAACGAGCGAACCGAAAATTCCACCGTTGCTAATCGTAAACGTCCCACCGGTGAGTTCCTCGATGGTTAATTTTCCATCGCGGGCGCGCTCGCCAAACTCACGGATCTGCTGCTCGATATCGGCAAACGAAAGTTGTTCGGCGTTGCGCAAAATTGGCACCACCAAACCGCGCTCGGAACCAACCGCGACACCAATGTCGAAGAAGCCGTGGTAGATCACATCGTCGCCGTCGACCGAGGCGTTGACGACCGGGAATTTTTTCAAGGCCTCGACCGCCGCTTTCACGAAGAACGACATGAAGCCGAGTTTCACGCCGTGGCGTTTTTCGAAGTCATCCTTGCAGCGCGTGCGTAAATCCATCACCGGTTGCATATTGACCTCGTTAAACGTGGTCAATATGGCGCATTGTTGTTGGGCCTGCAGGAGGCGCTCCGCGGTCCGTTTGCGCAGACGCGTCATCGGCACGCGCTCCTCGGCGCGCGGTCCGTTCGCGCTATGTGCTTTCGCTACCGGCGCGGCTGCGGCGGCTGCGGCAGCCTTTGGCGCTGCGGCACCCTGTTCGATATAGGCGAGGACATCGCCTTTGGTGACTCGGCCATCGCGGCCGGTGGTCGGGATTTTGGCCGCGTCGAGGCGGTGTTCTTCAACGAGTTTGCGCACCGCTGGACCGAGCTTG
>JAYUEZ010000217.1:0-2087 GCA_043738965.1 Gammaproteobacteria bacterium | reverse complement strand
CGCCAACGCGTTGTCGTAGTTGATCGCCCCCAACAAAATGACGAGAAGCAAGCCACCCAACAGATAGCCGTGGCGCGTCGGGACGATATAAACGCGCCACAGACCGAGCGCGATGGAGGCGGGTGGCGATGAATCAGCGCTCGAAGCGGCAGCTTGCATGGCCGACTACGGGATCGGAACCGCCTCAAGTAATCGCGTGACCAAGCGTGAAGCCGGCGCGGCCCGATCGAGCGCCTGGAGGCGATGCGTGACCACTTTAGGCAAGACCCTTTGCACGTCTTCCGGCACCACGTGGCCGCGACCATTGACTAGCGCCCACGCCCGCGCCGCGCGCAATAGGCCCATGCCGGCGCGCGGTGATAGACCATGCACGAATTCGACATCACGTCGTGAGTATTTAAGGAGCGCTTGGATGTAATCGAGCAGGGGATCCGCCACGTGTACGGTATCAACCTGAGCCTGCAGCTGACATAACGTCGCCGCGTCCAGCACGGGGTCCAAGGTTGCCAGCAAGCTTCGCCGATCTTGTCCGCGGAGTAATTCGCGCTCGGCGCTCGGCGCGGGATAACCGAGCGACAGCCGCATCAAGAATCGATCGAGTTGCGATTCGGGCAACGGATAGGTGCCAATTTGATCGCGTGGATTTTGGGTGGCAATAACAAAGAACGGCCGTGGCAACGGATGAGTTTTACCCTCGATCGAAACCTGTTGTTCCTCCATCGCCTCGAGCAGCGCGCTTTGGGCGCGCGGCGTCGCGCGATTTACTTCATCGGCGAGTAGCACCTGGGTAAACACCGGACCTGGATGCAACTCGAAGGCATGACGCTCGCGGTGATAGATCGAAGTGCCGACGATATCCGCCGGCAATAAGTCGCTCGTGAATTGCAGCCGCTGAAATTCCAGACCCAACAAGCGTGCGAGCGTGTGCGCCAAGGTCGTCTTGCCGACTCCAGGCAAATCTTCCAGCAATAAATGGCCACCGGCCACCAGACAGGTCAGGGCCAACTTCAGGTTCTCGTCCTGACCCAGGATAATTTGTCCGGCCTGCGCCATCAGATGCGAGATCTGATCGGCCACGGCGGCTGTCGATTTTGCTTTAAAACTGGAAATGGCCACACTGGATTCCTTTGCGAAGCGGAGAAATCTTAAGCCAGACGACGCTTGGTCGATACCTTAGCCATCAATAACACGTATTCAACGGTTCGTTCAGCGTGCCTTATGTCATAGCGGCGCGCAGCCGCGGACTTTGAATATCCCGAGGAGTGCAGTGTGGAAAAATACGATTTAGTGGTGATCGGCAGTGGACCGGCCGGGCAGCGCGGGGCCATCCAGGCCGCTAAGCTCGGCCGGAGCGTGTTGCTGGCGGAACAAAGTTTTCGCATCGGCGGCGCCTGTCTCCATACCGGCACCATTCCGAGCAAAACGCTGCGCGAGGCGGTGCTGTATCTCACGGGCTGGCGGCAACGCGGGTTTTATGGCCGCAGCTATCGCTTAAAGGAACGCGTCACCGCCGCGGATCTGATGCAGCGACTTGAAGTGACGATTCGCCATGAAATCGAAGTGTTACAACACAAACTCCATCGCAACCATGTCGATGTAGTGGCGGGCCGTGCCGAGTTCGCTAGTCCGCACCAACTACGGATTGAAACCGAAGACGACATGGTGCGCCTCGTCGAAGCCGAGAAGATTCTAATCGCGACAGGCTCGCGCCCGGTGCGCCCGGCCAATATTCCGTTCGATGGCGTCAACGTGGTCGATAGCGATGAGATCTTGCAGATGCAGACGCTACCCCGCAATGTGGTGGTGGTTGGTGCGGGCGTGATCGGGGTGGAATACGCGTCGATCCTAAGTGCGCTCGATATGCACGTGACCTTGATCGATGGACGGACCGATATTCTGTCGTTTCTCGATCGCGAAATCGTTGGTGAGTTCGTCCATCATCTGCGCGATCGCGGCGTGGCCTTTCGTTTAGGCGAAACCGTTGAGTCGGTGACGCAATTGGATGCGCAGAACGTCCAGATCAACTTAAAGAGCGGCAAACGCATTCGCGCCGACATGGTGTTGTTTGCTTCGGGTCGCATCTCCAA
>JAYUEZ010000216.1:0-5551 GCA_043738965.1 Gammaproteobacteria bacterium | reverse complement strand
TGGCGGGCGATGGTGGTGATGAGCTATTCGGCGGCAATGAGCGTTATGCGAAACAACTCACGTTCGATCACTACGGGCGGTTGCCACGCGGATTACGCACAGGCGTGCTCGAGCCGTTTGCCGCCCACCTTCCTTCTTACCTGCAAATCGGGCTGTTGGGTAAAGCTGCCAGCTACGTTCGCCAAGGGGCGATTCCCTTACCCGATCGGTTGATGACCTATAACCTACTCAATCGAGTAGCACCGAGTAATTTTTTTACGCCCGATTTCTTGGCGTCGATCAATGGCGCTGCACCGTTGCAGGAACTGCGTGATTTGTATTCTGCATCAGCCGCGACGAGCACGGTTAATCGTCTGCTGAGTCTCGACTGGCGCATCACCTTGGCGGATAGCGATCTACCCAAGGTTTCACGCATGTGCGCGTTAGCCGGAATTAACGTGGCTTATCCCATGCTAGATGAAGAGGTGGTCGCGGTTTCATGTCGTATTCCCGACGCAGGAAAAGTTTCGGCCCGGGAGCTCCGGCCCCTATTCCGTCACGCATTTAAGGATTTTTTGCCCGCCGCCACGCTGACCAAGAGCAAGCAGGGATTCGGCTTGCCGTTTGGCGTATGGCTCCATGAACAACCGCGCCTACGCGAGTTTGCGCATGATCGTCTTCGCGGACTAGAAGACCGGCGAATTCTAATAGCAGGATTTCGCGACGAATTCCTCTCGACTAAACTCAGCGAACATCCCGCTTATTACGGAACGCTCGCGTGGATACTGGTGGCGCTAGCCGTATGGGTGGACTCGACTGCGATAGACTTGGCCTGAGCGGTCGATCATCGAGATATCAACAACGGGTCAGCGCGACGACACCAGGCCCGCGACTCGCTCACTCAGCCGTAAGACGGAATAATGCGGCGTCGCATGCACGATTTTGAACGCGGTACCGTGCCCCACGTACGCGTTCTCGGCCAGCACATACGAGATCCCGTGGGTCTTCGTAAATGTCCAGAATTCCGTGGCCTGATCGTCCAGGATCCGACGCTGAAATCGACCTTGCAATTCCTTGCGCATCCGATACTCAGCGTAGAGCGACGGATTGCACACGACGCCGTCGCCGTACTTCATACCCCACCAATAGTTGCGCTTCGCGAATACTGAAAATTCGTCGTATTTGAAGGCGACAAAAAACTCGGTGTTGACTTTGGTGTTGTTGGCAATCCATTGCCCGATAGCCGGCAATTCGCGCACCTCCGCATCGCGGTTGCTGATCGTTTGTCGGATACATCGATGCAGGGCTACTGAGATACTCGTCGGAAGAATGAGCAACACCAGACCGATCAGTGCGGTCCGATGTCCGTGACGAATATCCTGGCGGTTATCGAACGCCCCACTCAACTGCGATTTTCCACCGTTGAGTCCGACCAACAGTGCGAGGAGAGACACCGCACATAGTTCCGCGAAATGCAGTCGGATCCCGGCGCGTGGGACCAAGATTGATTCGAGCCAGCGAGGGACGCCTTCAGGAAGGCTGCCGTAGAGCAGGGCAACCGACGCTGCGCAAATAATAATTATTGCCGTCGCATGCATGCCATAACGGATCAATCGCCCAAACGAATCATCGGCGCGCGCCACGCACAGCGCCGAAAACAGGATCACCAAACCTTCAAGTTCGTTCAGACCGGCATAATTCAGGGTCGCCAGCGCCGGAAAAAAGCTGGTGATCGGCAACCTAGTAGACGCTGTGCAGTAGAACAACAAGCCGCAGACGATCAGCCGCTGCAGACGGGGCGACCACAATTCCGGCAACGCGACGCCAGACACCCCGATCAAAAGACCGATGAAGGCAATCAGTGCTGGCGCCCACCAAGGATTTTTAGAGTAGCGCGGCGTTTGTCGTAGCGCTGAGGTCAACCCGATAACGACAATCACCCAATAACCCAATACCGCGCCGATCGCGGCGAGAAATATCAAAAGCCGAGCTTGCGTTGATTCGCGATCGTGCAGCCAACGCGATCCCGCGGCCGCAATGACCAAGACGAACGCGAGAATATCTATAAAGGTCTCGATCCGCATCAATTGCAAATCCATAAAAACTTTCGCAGTCGTCACGAAGGGCACCACTATCCCGACCGTGAACAGCACAAGATGTGCCGCATAGAGCACCGCTGCTTCCGTTTCATGCGTGCGTAACGCTAGGATGGCCAGCACCCCCGCAGTGACCGTCACCACATGAGTTGCAATCGCGCTGGGCGGCGACGCGCCGATAAAATAATGAAAGGGATAAAAATCGTATAGAAACTGACCATAATCGGTTGCCGATATTGTCGGCGGAGAAGACAGCAAGATCGACCCGACCCACGCAATGACGGGGAGCCCAGTACCAACGAAAGCTGCAATTGGCACGCAGAACGCCCCGAAGTCCGCGGGTTTCTTTAATTGGCGCAGCGCCAACCGATAAATCGTGATGACAATAGCCGCCCATAGCCCCATGAAAACGTTGCAATTGAGCGCGAGGCCGCACACCGCCATGGCCAGCGTGTCGCGCCGACGTAAAAGATACGCGTAGGCCAGTAACACGAGCGCCATCGCAACCGCACTTTGATTGGTGTATGTGATCAGGAGATCCGAGCGCGATATCGGGGTGAAGGATTGAAGCGCGCCTGAAAATGCGAGCACGGTCGCGCTAGCTAGAGCGAAAAGGCGATCATGGACAAAGCCTTCAATCAGCAGATAAATCGCATAAAGCGTGATTAAGCGCGTCACAATATGCACGACGAAGAAGGTGAGCGGGAGGTTCGAAAACAAGGGGATTTTTTTTATGATCCACCACAATACCGTGCAGTAATTGTGAAGGGCGGCGATAAATGGGTTGCCCGGAAATAACACCGGGTCCCGAAATTGATCGATGATGGCGATATGCGAGGCGTTGTTGTTCAAGCCGAAATCCCAGCCCTGATAGAGGATGGACAGCAGCGCTGCAACAATCAGCCAGAGCGCCGCGATCAGTCGCGAATAGCGTGAGCATTGGACTATCATGGTGGTGATAAGCGCGATGCGGCTTCGATCAGGCTTGGCGCAACAAGTGATGGCTCAGCGCAGGCGGGTGCGAAGCCAATACCGCAGATATTTCCAGCGAGGTGCTACGCTCAACGCAGCTTTCAAAAAAGTAGATGCCGCGTCGCGCATCCCCTGCTTTCCATACCAATAAGCCAAGTCAAAGCAGCCAACCGCGTAACTTTCGCGCAGAAACTGCCGCCAGACGTCGAGCCGGTCCAGTTCGGATGCGGCAAAATGCAGGGTCGACTTAATGGCCACGTTGGCCAGCAACTGCGCTTCCGCGAATTCCGGGCGCGAATAGTAGCGGGCGTGATCGCAGCGCTGCAGATATAGCGGCTCGGCTAGGTAGGCGAGGTGCAAGTCGACCGCCGCGTACAAGGTCCATTCCGATTCGGTAAGCTGATCGGGATACTGCGGCGAAAAATAGGGATTCCGTGCCTGGCTGCCAACCTGATACGCACGTTGCCGCAATTCGAAGACATTGATCCAGACGCTTCGCGCGGCAAAAGGCCGCTGAAACGCCATCGGTACCGATTGCAACAGTGCTGACAAGACCTCACGCGGAAACCGCTGGGCATTGCCCGCCATGGCCGTCGACGGGAGGTTGGCGAGCAGTTTCGCGATCGCTGAACAATGATTTCTATTGAACTCTTCCGCCGTAGCGCCAAAGCCCTTTACCCCAGGGTAAACCACATCAGTCGTCGGGGAAGAAATCAGGACCTCGAGCAACTGCCTGATCGCACCCGGGGCCAGGATATCGTCATCATCCAGCTGCATCACATAGTCGCCAATGCAAGTCGCTACGCCTTGTTCTCTGACGTGCGCGATGCCGCGTGGCGTGTCGTTGCGCAAGAGCCGCACACCGAGCGGGATCCCGTGGGTGATCGCGGCCAAGTCCACGGGCGGCGCCGAACCGTCGTCGACTATCACGATTTCGAGGTTGACACCTTCCTGCATCGCGACGCTTTCGAACGCCTGACGCAATTCCATAGGACGGTCGCGCGTTGGGATAACGATAGAAACCAGCGGCGGGGGCGAGTGCACGGACTGGTCTCGATCGGTCATCTGGATCATCACTCGGACGCCGGCCATAAACCGTCCCTGGCCAACGGGAGCCCGCAGCTCCTAGGCGTATTCGTTGACTCGTGCGGCAACATGGGACCCGGCCAATTAGATCTGTGCCAACGCTGCATCGCAAACGGCTCCAGACGGAGCCTTATGTAGTTAGCGGGTCGCGTGGTCAATTTTTCTAACATGACAACGATTATTTGCGAGACGGAAAGGTCGCAACCAGTAGGCTACACGGTTCAGGCGTGCGATCAAATAATCCCCCAATCGTCGGTGCTTTCGGCGCGCGGGATCGATTTACCAGAATTCTAAAAATGATCGGGGCGAGTTCGATCGATTTCACACTGTCTTAACGGCAGGAAGCACCGTCGGCTGAAGGCGATCTCGCTTAAAGCTGGAATTCTCGCAACACCGGGACCTCGCACAGTTTTTTTAACGACATGCATCGCTCCGCTGGAAGGAATTCCATATGAACTTAAACCTACTATCGAGCTACGCCGCGGCGCGGTCGATACTGCAAATACGCTTGGCGAAAAAATGGAACGGTGAGAACAGAGTTAGTGAAGTTCGAGGCGCACGACCGTCGCTATTTAACACGGGTTTCACCCAATATGGCCGCACCCTCACAATTGCGGCCGGTGCATCCTAAGTCCGACAGGCCCCTTGGGCTGGCGCAAATTCAATCAACGTAAGCTCTCTAACGTCGCGATGCGTGACGCACACGGCATGACATGGATGCGTCATCGTCTCTATACTCACGCCCAGCAACGACAGCCGTACGCGGGTGCGGATCGCCCAGCACTCGCCGCAACGCGCTGCCGTTGACGCCACAGCGTTTACCGGGATCGAAATTCAGTGCACTCGCCGACGTAGTGTCGACTCAAATAGACGTCTAACTTCCCATGCAAGCATCGTCAATAAACCTCGACGCTCTTCTCTCCGGTAAACGCGTCACGCCGTTCGGCTCGAAACTGCGCCGCGACGATTTTCAATCCACGGTCGATGGCCGTCCGCTAGCGAGCTTAATTCAGCTCCGATTGCGCGGCCCCGAGACACTGACGTTTGCGCTCGGCGGGCCGCCCCATATCAAAGAATGCGCAGCGGGAGGTTGGATCATAGGTTCGGAGCATGATGGACACACGCGCTATTGGATACCGCGATTCCCGTGTTGTCGTGTTCGTGACGACTGCGAACGAATCGTATCGGAAACGACTGTGTGGCCCGCTGAACTGTGCGTAACCAACCAGGGCCTTTTGATGCGGCTGCCAAACAGTCCGCCAAACGCATCGACCGATATCGCAATATTGAAGCTCTACGATTCCGATATTGCATCTGAGTTGGAATCCTTATCTGTCCTCGAAACCCAAGGCTATTTCGTGCTTGGTTCGCATACTTGCATTTCAAAACCCGGCGACTTTTATAAGCACCTCGTTCAC
>JAYUEZ010000215.1:0-14788 GCA_043738965.1 Gammaproteobacteria bacterium | reverse complement strand
CTCTGCGCGATTTCGCGCTTCCGCGTTCAATGTGTGAATGAAACTCAGAATTCGCGTTCGAATCTGACGTCATACTTAGACCGTACTGCCACCAAACGCGCCTGAAGCCGTTGTGGCGGCTCAGGATTCCGCGCAAATACGACGCCAGGCATCGCACCTGTTATCGTGTTTGCGGCCCAATCGCTGCTGCAAATCGTGCCGAGCGCGCATTGCGGAATATTGGGTAGTGTCCGACAGTTACCATCCCCGTGACGCCGATGTCGTAGGGATGCGACGCCAATGTCCACCGGCTCGTCTTTCCCGTATCTTTCCCTTTATGAGACGGTCATCGATCCAAAGAAAAAACCAGCGCTGCCTCGTCGCGCATCGGCGACGAGGCAAGTTTGCCGGAAGCCCCTCCGATATAGCAGCCGCGCGTTAGATTCGAGGCATTGCAGCGATGAGCGGTACCTCGCTGGACGAACGCTTCGACTTAGACGCGGTAACGTTTCGAGCCTGAACCAGGGCCGCGACATGCAACATCACAAGCATCGGAACCAAAAATGCTGGAATCAAGACCAGCGGGAGGTTGGCCATGGCGGAGGTCGTGACATTTCCTGCGAGCACTGGGACAAATCCCGAGCTTAAGGCACCAGCACTAACTGCAATGACCAAGTCCGCTATTCCCAGTATGTTCCAGACAGCGAAATGACGAGTATTCGCATAGTCGGGTTGGTTAGTCAGTTTAAGTGCGATCCATGGTGCACTTACACCAATCGCGATGTCCCCTATGCCCGCAGGGAATGCAAATAGCGCCGGTAGAATTCCATGAGCATAAAGCGCTAGAAATGCCATGCCACCCGCTCGCCATGCCTGTATCGCCGTCAGGAGCCGAAGATCTGCTGAAAAGATTGCCGCGCGGAAGATTGCTGATGTCCTATAGGCGGCGACGAACAGCAGTATTGGAATCGCTACGCCGCACAAGATAGGCAGTGGCGGCGCTGTTGGTGATCGGGCAAACTGATCGTTCAGACTCAATACAAAAACGAGCGTGAACCAGAATGCCAGCGACAGTTTTATCGCTGTATTCGCTTTTGAATTTCTCGATGTGTTTAAGGTTGGGATCATGATTGCGTCCTCCATTTATAAAGCCGGTTAAGTTTCGATGACACTGGCTTAGTCGAATGGGACGGCAATTTCTTACATAACAATAAAGCGTTCTACTTCTACGAACATTTCATCACGCGACGAAATTTAGGGCGCGCGAGGCACCGTAAAAATTCGTCCATTTGGATTTGAAGGGGCAGGCGGCGGGTTGCGAATCGCGTTGCAAAGTGAGCGAAACGTCGCAGAACAATTCTCTAGATAATTTGCGCTATTGCTCGCCTGATATTTTTAGGCGGGCGCGCATTTCGGACCGCAGCCGCGACTTTGCATCGCCGCTCAGCTTGGGTTCGCCCACCTCCGCCGATGAATCCCGAACTCGCGTCGCTATTTTATCCATCACTTCGAGCTGTTGCTGATAAATTCGGCAAGGGCCACACAAATAGCGATGTACGCGAAGGCGGGCACGTTCCGATCGATCTAACGGCCTATCGCAGTCGGCTAGAGCGAGCTCGGACGCGTCGCGGCAGGTCACCAGAAAGCGACCAAGGCGTGCAATGAATGATTTAAACACTGGTGCTTATCTCCCACTGGCGAATGTGCCTTCCAAGCACAATCGCATTTTTTC
Source organism: Gammaproteobacteria bacterium (assembly GCA_043738965.1). Taxonomy (GTDB): domain Bacteria; phylum Pseudomonadota; class Gammaproteobacteria; genus CAIKBL01. Next base: position 13,077 of record JAYUEZ010000215.1, on the reverse strand, counting down.
ACGCGCCCGCGACAGCATCACCAGCACATTATTGGCGCTGGAGATCTGAAGTTGACTGACGAGTTCGTTCGTATCCAATCCTTCTAGTTCACGTAATGTAAATACACTGCGCAGATTTGATGGCAATCGCGCGATGCAGTCCAATAAAGCACGGGATAACTGAGTATTCTCAAGAATTGATGCCGGATCACGGAACGCTAGTGGCTCAACTGCCCACAATCCAGTCTCATCAAATTTACCCACCCATAAATCATCGTTGTCCTGAATCGCATCGAGACTCGTCTCACGCTCAGCTTTACGAAAATGGTCGATAATTTTGAATTTCAAGATACTGATCAACCACGTTTTCACCGACGCCGCGCCCCGAAAATCGTCCTTTGCTTGCCACGCTGCGATTAAGGTGTCTTGTACTAGGTCCTCGGCGAGGGCCGGTTCTCTCACCCGGCTGACGGCGTGTGCATACAAGGCATCGCCGTGTTCATCAAGCCAGAGATCGAGGGGTGAAGCATCGTGGCGATCATTCATTCCCCAGTTTACTGCAGCCCGAAGGCGTCGCGCTTGCTTAAGTAAGGCGCCAAGCGCGACCCATCGCTCATCATTACGACCAGGGTCGGAAAACAGATCCTTGATCGGCGATCACGCGTGTATCGAGCTCAACACCGTTCAGAGGTGCGAAATGATCGACGTACCAGGGCGCGAACCCTCCCTCCGTAGCGGAAACCTGCGCGACGTCTGGGGTTTCCTTCGGCGTAGCACGATCATTCCAGGGGGCGAAGCCGTCCGCATGGGCGGCAACATTGAACAATACTAGGGTGGCGATGATTGCAGTTTTCATGACAAAGCTCCTTGGTTGGTTGAATGGGCCTGGGATTAGGCTTGCATTCGAAAATTAGCGTTCATGGCTTAGTCGAACGAGATTCGAATTCCTTACAACAGCCAACGAAATAATTTTCCTGAGCCCTGACTACCCGACAATTCCGCGATATCCGTTATTGACAACATACCGACTAATCGGTATGTTAGAAATCATTCACCGCTGTCAGGCCGTTATGACCAAACAAATCCAACACGAGTCGAAAATAAAATTGCTCGACGCAGCACTAAACGTCATTCGCGCGAAGGGCTACGCCGCCACCACGGTGGACGACATCTGCCACCACGCCGCCGTGACCAAGGGCAGCTTTTTTCATCACTTCAAAAGCAAAGATGAACTTGCTGTTGCGGCTGCGGGGCATTGGGGGACATTGACCGACGAACTTTTTGCAACGGCGCCATATCACCGACACAAAGATCCACTAAAGCGGCTTCTGGGCTACGTAGATTATCGTGCGTCGCTTCTCGTTGGTGACGTACCGGATTACACCTGTCTACTGGGCACACTCGTACAAGAAACCTACGGCTCACATCCCGATATCCGCGCTGCGTGCGATAAGGGCATGTCATCGCACATCGCCGCACTCGTAGACGACGTCAAAGCCGCCAAACAACGATACGCACCAAAGGCGGGCTGGACTCCCGACAGTGTGGGGTACTTCATTCAATCGGTATTACAAGGCGCATTCATCTTTGCCAAGGCAAAACAAACCGCTGATCTCGCGCACGAGAGTTTGGCGAACTTGCAGCGTTATCTCGAATTGCTATTCACTTCACCCAGAAACACCAAACGAAAGGAAATATCATGGCCACCAAAAATACTGTTCGCCTACACCGCGTCCTGGCCGCGAAACCGGAGAAGATTTATCGCGCGTTCCTTGAACCCGATGCGATGGCACAATGGTTACCACCGAATGGCTACACCGGCAAGGTACATCACATCGATGCGAGGGTCGGCGGAACTTACAAAATGTCGTTCACGAACTTTACCACCGGCACGAGCATCTCGTTTGGCGGGGAATATCGCGAACTCGTGCCGAATGAGTGCCTGCGCTACACAGACAATTTTGATGATCCGAATTTGCCCGGCGAAATTCAGGTAACGGTGACTTTAAAAAAAGTGTCCGTTGGTACGGAGTTGACCATCGTGCAGGAAGGCTTACCAGATGTCATTCCGGTGGAGGCGTGCGATCTCGGCTGGCAGGAGTCACTACAGAACTTAGCGAAATTAGTCGAGCCAGAAATCCCCAACTAACAGCAGAACCGGCAATAAACCCATCACACCGAATAGGAGAATCACATGTTCAAGACAATAGCGTTAGTCATCGTTGCTGCGATCGCACTGGTGCTCATTTACGCGGCATTCAAACCTAAGACGTTCTTGCTCCAACGCAGCGCAGTCATTGCCGCACCACCTGAGCGCGTGTTCCCACTCATCAATGATTTGAAGGCCTTTAACACTTGGAACCCGTTTGCTAAACAAGATCCCAACATGAAGCTTCAATACGAGGCCATTACGCAGGGTAGCGGCGCCGCCTATAGCTGGGACGGACACAAAGCAGGTATCGGTCATATGCGAGTGACTGAATCTGTGCCCGCACAGCGTATAGCGTTAGATCTCGATTTCACGAAGCCCATGGAAGCGCATAACAAAGTTGTTTTCTCCCTGACCCCACAAAGTTCGGGGACTCAGGTTACCTGGGCCATGAGCGGCGATATGCCCTACACACATCGCGTGGTGACGACTTTTTTTAGTATGGACAAGATGGTCGGCTCGCAATTCGAGCTAGGCCTCGCATCATTGAAATCGCTTGCTGAAAAACCCTAACCAGCGTTCAACAGGAAAATAGGAGACTTCTATGTCTAGGATGATTTTTGTGAACCTACCCGTCACCAACCTCGCCTCGTCGAAGCGCTTCTACGAGGCGGTCGGTTTTACCAATAACCCGCAATTCACCGACGACACCGCGGCGTGCATGGTCTTGAGCGACACCATTCATGTGATGTTGCTGACCCACGACAAATATAAGCAATTCACAAGCAAGGCCATCGCTAACGCACACACTACAAGCGAAGTGCTCATTTGTATGTCTGCTAATAGCCGCACAGATGTCGATGACATGGTCAGCAAGGCCAAGGCTCGTGGCACCGTGATCGATCCAACCCCGACGCAGGATTTCGGCTTCATGTACGGCCGAAGTTTTGAAGATTTGGACGGCCATATTTGGGAAGTAATGTGGATGGACCCAACCGGCATGCCCTCGCACAATTAGCCCAGCGTGGAGGTATAAAAACTGCGGCTCATTTCTTCAATCAACAAACGCTCCTTCGGGGGCGTTCTCGATTAATTCCACGCTTCGAGCGATTTGACGGCCAAGTTTCTACGTTCTTCATCGGGTACTAATCCAGTTTCGTCGCTCTCGTTTTTGCGTCAACCTAATCGAGCAGTGCAGAATTTTTTTGTCGCGTCTCAATTTTTTTACTTGACATGCAGTTTATTACCTGCCTATATTTCAATAATGCAGGTATAAACCTGCATTTAAATAACCCTGATGACTGTGAGTTTCTACAACCAACTGAGGTAAGCAAACATGAAAAATCGAATTAACGAAACCATCGCGTCAATCCTTTGCGGCTTAGCAGGGCTCGCCATGTGGGGGTCGTTCGTCGGCTACCTCGCGACCAAGCATTTGCCGCCGATCGTTTGAAGTTGAGCACAGCACGGAGCAAGCGCGTTCCTTCGCCGGCTGCGATGAAGGAGATCGATAAGGTGTTTAAGGCACTGGCTGATCCGAGTCGTCGCGAGTTGATTGACCGTCTGCACGCCAAGAACGGGCAGACGCTCAGTGAGCTCTGCGCGGGATTGGACATGGCGCGGCAGTCGGTCACGCAACACTTAGGGTTGCTTGAAGAGGCGAACCTCATCTCTGTTCAGTGGCAGGGGCGGGAAAAGCTGCATTACTTCAACCCCGTGCCCATCCACGAGATTTACGAACGCTGGATTCGCAAATTCGAGCGACAGCGCCTCGACGCTTTGCATGACTTCAAAACCAAACTCGAAGGGAAATTGCGATGAGTAATGGCAAATTCGTGTACGTCACCTATATCGCGACGACGCTGCACAAGGTGTGGGATGCGCTGATTAAAGGCGAGTTAACGCGACAGTACTGGAATCACGAAAACGTGACGGACTGGACACCAGGGGTGAAGTGGGCGTTAGTTGCGGACGATGACAAGCGCACTGTGAGACACGTCGGCAAGGTACTGGAATGTGTGCCGCACAAGCGTCTCGCGATGACTTGGGGGGATCCCGCCGACGCGGCTGACGAATCTAAGCATTCGCGCGTCGCCATTGATATCGAGACGGTGGGCAAAATGGTTCGTTTAACAGTCACACACGAAGATCTCTCGGTCGACATGCAGCGTCGAATTACCAACGGCTGGCCGCGTGTGCTCGCGAGCCTGAAATCGTTCTTGGAAACGGGAATCCCATTAGAACCCTGGGCATAAATTCGCTCGCTTGCGAGCATTAACCACGCGGAGAACATTGATGTGTCCACTATGCACGACAACGATAGCGCTGGTTACGGCTGGTGCGGTATCGGTGGGGGCGTGACGGCATTCATTACCAAAGCGGATAAGAGAACGCGCGAGCCATCTAAATCCCAATCTTCGGCTGCAGCAAAGCCGAAGTCCTAATCCATTAGATTATTCAGTAGGAGAGAATCATGGACAGCAACAAAGCGAATGACACGCAACAACGCAAAGAGCCACTCGGAGTGAATGCGCCGCCGATCGTGTCGCCGGAGGTCTGGGCGGCTGCGCGCGAGCAGATGCTCGTGAAAGAAAAGGCCTTTGTACGCGCACGCGACGCGTTGGCCGCCGAACGCCGGCGGATGCCGTGGATGGCCGTCGAGAAGGCATACGAATTCGAGGGCCCGCATGGAAAGGTGAGTCTGTGCGATCTATTCGAAGGGCGCCGGCAGTTGATCATTTATCGCGCGTTCTTCGAGCCTGGCGTGTTCGGCTGGCCCGAGCATGCGTGCCGCGGCTGCTCTTTAGGCGCCGATCAAGTCGCCCACCTGGCCCACCTCAATGCGCGTGATACCACGCTCGCGTACGCCTCGCGCGCACCGCAGAACGATATCGAGCGCTTAAAGGCACGCATGGGATGGAAGATGCCGTGGTACACCATCACCGACAGTTTTGACGCGGACTTCGGCGTGGACGAGTGGCACGGCCACAATGTATTCATTCACGACGGTGGCAAGGTGTTCCGGACCTATCTCATCAACACCCGCGGCGACGAGGCGATGGGGACGACGTGGAGCTACCTCGATATTACGCCCCGAGGCCGTCAGGAAACTTGGGAGGACTCACCAACGGGTTACCCCCAGACTCCCCCATACAAATGGTGGAACTGGCACGACAACTACGACACTGAGGCCACGCCTAACCCGAAGTGGGTCGCGGTGTTGTCCGCCGCTGGAGAAGCCAACTAGCGAAAGTGCGATACATAGACGAAAGCATGACTGAGGCCGCGTATTTGGCGCGTCTCACGGTTGTGCCAAATTCGCGAGTAGCAATAGACGATTTGCTAAAAACGAGCAGTGTGCAGAAAAGTTTGATGGCTTCAGGGCATTTTTTGCTGAGTGTACTACGTCGCCAGCAAGCCGCCTTCGAGCGGTTTGCTGGCGTCTCGAAACTTAACGATGTTGTTGAAAAAGTCGCGGAACTAATCGCGGCTGAGTCGATCTGATCTGGGCTGTTGCCGCCGATGCCGATTTGGGCCATTTCCGAGGTGTCCACCGATTTTTTAATGAGCCAGCGCATCGGGCTCAGGAGTCGGGCCGCCGCTAGCGATCCGGTCTCGATCACCGGCTCATTGTGGGGTCGGCACCCTGGCTCAATTTTAGACCGGCGCCAACACTCCGGCACTCCCTCTCTCTGGACCGTACTTAGAGAACGAACACCTCGTGGTCTTCGTTGATTGTCGGCTTGTGGAACTGAATTCCTTACTATAGTGTAAGGATAGAATCATCGGAGCCTGCCCATGACCACTGCGACCCTCACAAGCAAAGGACAGATCACAATTCCGGCCGAAGTGCGTCAAGCCCTCGGTGTGGACACTGGTGACCGAGTGGAATTTGTTGAGGTAGCACCTGGACGCTACGAATTCATCGCGGCTACGCGGTCGGTCACTGCGTTGAAAGGGATGTTCGGCAAACCACGAAAAAGGATTTCGATTGAGGAAATGAATGCGACCATCGCTAAGCGTGGTGCGGCCGCTAAATGATCGGGCTCGATACCAACGTGGTGGTGCGCTACATCATGCAGGACGACGTCAAGCAGGCCTTGATAGCAACGCAGTTTATTGAATCGCTTTCGGCGGAGAAACCTGGCTTCGTGCCGCTCGTAGTAATCGTGGAATTAGGGTGGGTATTGTCATCGGCATACGAGCTCAGTCGTGACCAACTCTTCGCAGCATTCGAGGGTTTGCTTCGAACCAAAGAATTGGTGGTTGAGCGTGCGGAAATTGTTTGGAAGGCGTTGCGCGTTATTCAATCCACCAACGCGGATTTTGCGGACTCCCTGATTGGATGCTCTGCGGCAGCCGCCGGATGCGCGAAGACTATGACCTTCGATCGAGGCGCCACAAAAAGCAGCGGAATGTCCTTGTTAGTTTGATTTGAAAGATAGATTTCGTCACCGCCAGATGAACTGATTCGTATCGCGGTTGCCGGATACGGATCTCATTTGCCTTGCCGAGGAGCTCTGCTTTGAGCCGGCGATCTGCGAAGGTGCGACATGCAGAGCTACATAGTCCCCGGCGCCGTGGAGCGATCCGGAATCAACGATGGCCTCGATTCCGCAGGTACAGTAGCGGTACAGTGCCAAAATTCTGCGATTTGCGCGAAACTGCGCTAACCTGCCGAACTCTTCATTCAGAGAAATTTGTTCTTCGTTGAACTGTCCACCTTCATGCTATTTTCACGACTCGTCCCGAAACTCAGCCGAAATGAACCGGTAAGCGAACGCCCGCGCCGAAGCGTCTTAGCGTTGGCTTGGTTGTGATGGCATGGCTTGTGCTCTCGATTTCCTAAACGGAGCACGGACTGCTGCGCTCGAATAAACGACATACGCCAGTCACATCAGTAGCCTACGGTAGGCTTGTGCAATTCCTAACCGTTAAAGCCGGCAGCCCACAACTGCCCCGCTATAGAACCTGTGCTGCGCGTTTAATGGCACTATGTTTTCCCGATGGTGCAAACGCGATCACTGCAAGACCGGACATACGTAAAAATCGGCCTGTCACTAGCAATTTGTATTAATGGGAACCCAGTGCCATGACACGGATCGCGATGGACGCGGAGACGCTCCAGTGCTGACGGATAAAGCAAAGTTGATGATCTTGTTGAATGAGGCATCTCGAATGAACCAGAAGGCCGAAGCGCTAAAACTTCTGTTTGACTGCCACCAGGAACAGGCGATAGTCGACTGGGCGAGTGCCTACAAAGCGATCGAAGCGTTATTGAACAAATCGGATTCGAGCGCCGGCTCAACCGCTGATTGAACAAAGAAGCACCAGCCAATAGCGCTCTCGCATAAGTTACCCGTTTTGAAACGCCGGCCTGGGTTTCAGTTTTAGCGCTTCCATGTCGACGCAACGGTTGCGAATGCGAGCGTAACAATGAAGTATGATTGTTATAGAGAAAACGTTAGAGATCCGCCGTAAACGGTCGTGTTTAACTAATCTTGCAGCGCCGAGGTTTCCGGTCGACGTCATGTCGTCTAAGCCCTTGGCGCAATCTTCGCGCGAGTGCGCTGCGACGACAACGTCGCCGTGCGGCGATTCATCTCGGGAATCGCTTGCGTGATTAAGTACCGCCGATCACTAAACACGAGCCTAACGTCGCGCGAGATCCAGCATTGCGTATTAACCCGTTGACGCCTAGCGTCGATAGTCGAGAGATCCGCACGTCGCACGCGGTCGCCAGCGGCTCGGTAGACTGCTTGAGTGTCAAGAACCTCTCGTTATATTACGGCGAGACGCGTGCCCTTAACGATATTCAGCTCGTCATCCCCGAACGCTGTGTCACGGCGTTTATTGGCCCGAGCGGCTGTGGCAAATCCACGCTGCTCCGCTGCTTCAATCGCATGAACGAACTAATTCAGGGCGTGCGAATTGAAGGATCGGTCCTGCTTCGCGGTGAGAACATTTACGATCCTGCGATTAACGTCGCCGATTTACGGCGTCGAGTCGGGATAGTGTTTCAAAAACCTAACCCGTTTCCGAAATCGATTTATGAAAACGTCGCCTACGGACTCCGGATCCGAGGCATCAAAAGTCGTCGCCTACTCGACCCCGCGGTTGAGCGCGCGTTACGCGGCGCGGCGCTATGGGATGAAGTCCAAGATCGGATCCACGACAGTGCGTTAGGGTTGTCGGGGGGTCAGCAACAACGCTTGGTCATCGCACGTGCCATTGCCATCGAGCCGGAAGTGTTGCTACTAGACGAACCGGCCTCGGCGTTGGATCCCCTCTCAACCCTAAAGATTGAGCAATTGATCGACGAGCTGAAGCAGCAGTACACGATCGTCGTCGTGACCCATAACATGCAGCAAGCGACCCGCGTGTCGGACTATACCGCCTTTCTGTATGTGGGCGATCTCATTGAATTTGGGAGCACGAAACAGCTTTTCACCGCACCCAAACAGAAACGCACCGAAGACTACATCACTGGTCGCTACGGTTAGCAGAAAAGGGGCGCTGCATGCACTCCACCTATTGCGCGGCTGTTGCACAAACCGCTCCACAACATTCGCTTCAAGATCGCGTCACGGGAGCCCGCAATAGCGGGCTGAGCCGGTGGCAAAGAAACTGCTGCCGAGCACCTGGTTATGTCGGCAACCGAGGGGATTGAGCGAGCCGTGTTGCGAAATTTAAACGTCGGGTCCGACGTCGTGTTCGCGCTGGTACGGAGGGACGATGTCCGTCGCTATCCCGTGGGTGCCAAAGTCCCCTGGGCCACTCCGCTCGATTCGACGATGAGTACGAGGCGGTCCCAAGCGTCGAATCGTTGGTCCGTCGTCATGGCGTCCCCAGCAGCACGTGCTGCCGGGCCGCTCAGTTGACCGCGCGCTGGACTTGCCGTTCTCTCGCCACCGCCACATCAACGGTTGCCCGCTCGGTACGCCGCGCGAGATACCGTATACCTAAATCGATCCGCCAGTCGGGCAGGGTGGTCGGTTGCCATTCAAGTGCTAATTGCAGGGCGGTTGCCCGTTGCGACGCGGTCATATTGACCGCGAGCTCGGCCCGGTTCTTAAGGACGAGGGCGCGGTATTCCGGCGCGTTGAGGACGTTGAATTGAGCCGCCGCCAGACTCAGCCATTTGTACGCCTCGACGGCGTCCTGCGGGACCCCCAGCCCATCACCGTACAGCGTCCCGAGGTCGTGCTGGGCATTGGCGTTACCCTGCTCCGCCGCGCGGCGATACCACCGGGCGGCTTCGGCGTAGTCGTGCCGTATCCCGAGTCCTTTGTCGTACTTAACGCCTAAGAAGTGTTGGGCCTTGGCGTTCCCACCGTGAGCCGCTTTCAAATATCGCGTCATGGTTTATTCTCCCGGAGTTGACTGATCCGCAGCGTTCGCGAGTAACGACCCGCGTCGACCTTTTTTATCTGCTAGCACTATCTATCGAATACGTATGACGGCGCCGTGACGTGGTCACAGCGGATGAACGAGGACGCGCGGAATTGGCGTCGATTTTGACTAAAGTTTGGCCGACCCATGGCGACAAGACACGGGGATGACCATGTCGTTAAGTTTTGATGACGGCGGTAGATCGGTATTGCTGCCTGCTCGTGGTGGCCACGACTAAGCCGGCTCACGCTCTCGAACACGCCATAGCGCGTTTGCACGTCCAACCCGAACCAGCGCGGCGGCTGCGTCCACCCGCAGGGCTTGTCCATCGGTTTCCGTGCCTGAGAGATTTGCGCGGTGGTGAGTTTCGGCGTTCGCCCACCCTTCACGCCGCGACGGAGACCGGCACGCGGACTATTCTCTAAGACCGGTTCCCGGCCCTGTAACGGGTAATCGACCAGGGGCCGAGTTGCGCGACAAAATGAACTTCATCGGCGAACCACGGCTGGCCATCCGCGTTGATGTAAGGCACTTGATACAGTCGCACGGGTGAGGCCCATTGTTTAGCGTAGCGGCCGGCGCGTTCAAGCACTTCGGCCTCGGTAACGCATTCTAAAATCTCACAGCCACAGACCGTGCCATCGGGCCGCATTAAGTGTGCTTCGTAGACCAGCTTGTCCATCATCGTTCCTCTGCGCGCTCCAAGTACCCGCTGCGTGCAGGGAAGGAAACTCGTGCCGTTTCTCCTTCCGATCTCACCGCGGGCGATTTGAAGCATCCTGGTTTGAACCGCCCGCTGACCGTAGCACCGCTATGTTTAAGGTTTCTTAAAGGCGTTGAGCGGTTGTAAACCCAAACCCCGAGAAATAGGTACGCATTTAATGACTATCACCGCAACAACATTAACCGCCAACTGCGGCGCTGCCAGCCGGTTATCCAAAAGAAGAGGGGACGGCAGATTGATCACGCGTTGTGCCTACGCGCTTTTTTTGAGCCGATGATCATTTAGCACACAAGTAACGCGCTATGCACGGCGCACACGCCTCTAGCAACGATCTTCGCGCGACCACTCACCGGCGTTGCAACATCACGCGCTGTAATCTGCCGTTCACATCGACGTGAGACACTCTCGGCGCACTTCAAATAAAGAACTAACGGACAATGCTGTTGTCCGGTGAATTGATTCACCTCTACACCCATGTTCGACTAAGGAGGCTGCGGTGATTAATCTGAAGTCTGTATCAATGCTTCGCGCGCGGACGACGCTGGCTGCACTTTTGTGTGCGTCGGTACTCTGCAGCTTTGTGAGCGTTGCTCCGGCGCAGGCGGCCGACCCGGTAGTATTTTCTTTCGCGACCGTGGGTGATTCGCGGCAGGACCCAGTAAACGCTGATCCAACCACGTTACTACCGAACACCACCGGAACCTTACTCAAGCAGGACGCGATCTGGCTACAGAACACCAAGGCGTGGGCGCGAATTTTGCGCACGATCCAGAGTCAAAAAACCAATATGCTTTTCATGAACGGCGACATGATCATGGGCTATGGTCACGCCAAGGTTCCTGGTAGCTGGGCAACCACCGCACCGAATCTTTCGCAGGTCGTGAATTCCGATCTTGTTAAGTTCTATACCCAATACGCCTATTGGCGCGGGATGGTCGCGAACATGATGGAGACCGGGACTTATGTGATTCCGGTCGCCGGCAATCATGAAACCGAGTGCAACAACGCCGTTACTACCAACGGGATCCCGTGCGCGAACGGCAATAAGAAGGCGGTGATCGAAAACGAAGATGCGTGGCGCGCCAACATGAGCGATTTGGTCGAGGATTTGAACACCAATCAGCGGTTTCAATCCGTGGTGGGCAGCCCAGCGTTAAACGTTGCGGGTCTGACCGCGGCCACCGCGCCACAGGCGATCGATACACTCGGCGGTACCAATCAAGCCGACCTTAGTTACTCCTTCGACCTCAATACCGCTGGCGGGCTGCTCCATTTTGCAGTTGTCAATACCGATCCCACGGGCAACGATACGCATGCGCCGACCGCGTGGCTGGCCGCCGATCTTGCCGCCGCACAAACGCGCGGCGCGGCGAAGTATTTTGTGTTTGGTCACAAGCCGGCCTTCACCTACAACTATTTGGTAAGTGGCACGCTTGCCGCCCAAGGACTCGATGCCGATGTAGCTGCGCGTAACGCCTTCTGGAAGGTTGTCGCGCAATACAACGCCGCCTACTTCGCTGGCCACGAACATTCAACCTTCGCCGACCAACATCCGGATCCAACGGGCACCTTCCCGGCGGCGAATCCCTGGCATGTATTGGTTGGTGGTGGCGGCTCGCCGTTCGACGACAAGCTGGTCGGCGTCTGCCCGGCGTGTACCGAACCGGCGCTCGCGCATCCCGCGGATCGCTACTACGCGTGGGCGGTCGTTCGCGTTCGACAAAGCGGCGCCGTCTCCATGGATCTCTATGGGTTCAATGACCAGTTCGGTCCGACCCAGGTTGTTCAATCAGTCGCGAACTTCCAATAGTGCAATAGGCCAATAGTGCAATAGGAAAGATCTCCCCATGAAAATACAACGCACCCTGTGTTCGGCGGTTGTGCTAGCGGCGAGCCTCGCGGCGGCTAGCGCCGAAGCGGCCTTCGTTCTTGATACGGGTATACCAGACAATTCGAAGTTGCCATTGCTGTTAGACGGAAACGACTTTGCCGCGGCTGAGTTTGCGCTGACCGCAGGCCAGACGCTTACCTCGATCGAAGGCTTCATCAAGGGCGGCTCGGGCAGTAACGCCGGTGATACTTTCACCATCGCGATCTATGCCGCCGATGGCTCCGCAGGCCTTCCCGGCACAGTGGTCACCTCGCTCCAGGGCAGCTATCAAGCAGACGGATGGAACGGCCTCAACAATCTCAATATCAGCGGGTTTTCCACCGGCAACTATTGGGTCGCGTTCGAAGTCGGCGGCGGGGACACTGCCACCGATCTTCAACTGCCGATCGTCGCGACCAACGGCTCCGTGCCGGCTGCGGCCTATGCATTCAACGCAGGGGGCGGCTATCACCCGATGAGTGGCGAGAACTTCGGCGTGCAAATCGCCGCGGTGCCGTTACCTGCCGCGGCCTGGCTGTTCGCCAGCGCGCTCGGCGGTTTTAGCGTTGTTCGTCGCCGCACGTAGCGGCCGCACTTGTGCGTGATAAGCAGCCGCCCTTGTTGGCGGCTTCTTCTTTTCGCGAACAACCTAACCGCGCGTGGTGCTGTTCCTTTTCTTCGGTAAAATTTTGGAGATAGAAATTCGTCGATCAGATGTCACATTCTCTCGCTAGCCTGCGGTTTCCCTTGTATTCAACGTCCACGAATTAACGGAGGCTGGAAGCCATGAACGGAATTGATCGTCGCAGATTTCTGCAATTATTGAGTACCGGCGCGCTGTCGTCCGCATTGCCGGCCAGTATCGCGCGCGCTTGCCATCCCGGCGCACCATCGCACCGGGACCATTGGCGATGTCGAACATATTGTGATCCTGACGCAGGAGAATCGTTCCTTCGATCATTA
>JAYUEZ010000214.1:0-5580 GCA_043738965.1 Gammaproteobacteria bacterium | reverse complement strand
GCGTCCCAATTGATTACCAAAGCGCACCAGCTGATTGCCGCTTGCGGTGCGCGCCGTGTTCCACTCCGCTAACGCATCGTCTATTGAAGTGTCCGTGCGTAACGCATCGGCGAGCGCGACCGCATCGTTCATGCCCTTGAGCGCTCCCGCACCGCTGTGCGGTCGCGCGAAGGCGGCAGCGTCACCCGCGAGCGCCACGCGTTCAACGCGATAGCCGGGGACTTCGCAGTCGTAAATCGCATAGACGAACGTATGCTCGCAGCGCTCGACGAGATCCGCATAAAAACTTGGCAGGCGTTGATGGGTGGCGTCCTTCAACGCGCGCTCAGTGGCGAGCGGCATGGCGCCCGGCGGTAACGACCCTTCGCGTACAACACCAGCCGTATCCGTGAGAAATCCTGGAAGCTCGGCCGCGGATACCGGCACGTAGATGCCCCAATTCACCAACCGCGTGCCACGGGCCACCGAGCCATCGGCATTGGGCACGAAGTAAAAAATGCCGTGCCCACTGCGATACCCCAGGCAATGAATTCCGGACTCCAGCACCGCCGCGTCCGCGAGTGCGCTTTCCTCGAGCGCGCCACGCCACAGCACATAACCGGCATAGCGTGGGATCACCTCGGGAAATAAGTAATGACGTCCCAGTGAGGCATAGCCATCTGCGCACACCACCAGATCAAAGATGTGCTGCACGCCGTCGGTGAGTGTGACCACGGCGCCATCGGATCGATTGTCGATTCGCATCACGCGCTGCGCAGTCCGATAGCTCGCATTCGGTACACGCCGGCGTAAGTTTCGGTACAACATGCCCCAATTCATTAACAACACATTGGTGGGTTGGTCCCACGCCAAGTAACCGCGATAGGCTTCAGTTGGTGTCCGCCAGCGCCGCACAAAAGTGCCGGCGCGAAAATACGGAATGTCCGCATCGATCAAATCGTGTTCAATATACGTTTCAATCACCGAGGGCGGAACGCCTAAGCCCGCGCCGCGATCTTTCAATTCTTCGCCGCTGCGTTCAAAGAGCGTGACCTCGCATCCGATCCGCGACAACAGCGTGGCCACGGCACAGCCCGTGATCGAGCCGCCGACGATACCCACTTTGAGTCCCGATGCGAGGGTGTTCGATTGGCTCATCGTGATTAGTCCTCGGTACTTTCCGCCAGGATGGCCGGCATAATCTCGCGCTGCATTAGGTACACGGATTGCAGTGAGGCAGCTCGCGGCAGATTACCAAAGGCCATTCGGCACAGCAGATAATTAATGCCGGCGGCGGACACCTCGCGCCGGATAGCATCGCGAACCGTGGCCACCGAGCCCACCAAACATAACCCAGCCGCGCGTGCTTCCATGAAATCCTCGGGGAAGTTAAGCGGAATCGGAATATTGCGTAAGCGCCACAGATATAGCAGGCTCGTGAACCACTGCTGATAGGCCGGTGCCGCGAGCGCAATGGCTTCGCCGTCGGTTGCCGCGACGACCACGTGTCGATTGACCCCGAGATTGGGTATGGGCTCGTTCGCAAACGCGCCGCGCGCCCATTCCACGCGATATTGATCCGTGATGGCGCGCACCGCTGCGGCGGGACCATTGGTCACAATATTAATTTTACGCGCCGCCGCCCATTCGGTGACATCAGGTCGCGCCGCGCCGTACCACAGTGGCGGATGCGGCCGCTGCACCGGTTGAATTTCTAGCGGCACATTCTCAAACGAGAAATACTGTCCTTTGAAATTCAATTCCGACGCCGTCAACCCTTGCAGTACGATATCGCGCACTTCCACGTAGCGTGCTTGCGCGTCCTCACCCACACCATAAAATCCCATTTCGATGGGCGATATGCCGCGCCCAATACCAAGCTCGAGCCGGCCGCCACTCATTTGATCGAGCATGCAGATTTCTTCGAGCAAGCGTAGCGGATGATAGATGCTCATGGTGTACACCAGCGGTCCGAAGCGCAACGCGCGAGTGCGTTGCGACACCGCCGCGAGAAACACACTTGGCGCACAGGCAAGACCAAGCGGCGTACCGTGATGCTCAGCCAAGTGATAGGCATAGAAGCCCGCGCGATCGTAGGCTTCGACTAGATCGAGACGATCGCGGTACTGCTCGCCCATGCTGACCGTGCCGCGATCCATGTGATCAAATACGCCGAACTTCATTGCTGACCTCTCCGGTGCTTCGAGGTTTATTTTCTACAACCGGCTTACAGCACTGGTCGCCGTTTGTGCCATTCGGTCGCCCGTTCATACGCTGCCGCTACACGCAGAATCGTCGCTTCATCGCCGTGACGGCCAATGAACTGCATCGCCGTGGGTAAGCCCTCGGCATTGATGCCATTCGGCAGGGTAATTGACGGATGGCCACTGAAGTTCGTCGGCGCGGAGTAGCGAACTAACGGTGCGAAGGCTTCGGGCGGCGCGATCTGATGTGGCGGGAAATCCTGTTGCGGCATGGCCGGAGTCGGCGTTGCCGGACACAGCACACAATCGACCTGGGCAAAAACTTTCGCGAATAGCGCCAGTGTCGATTGTCGAAGTTTCTGTCCGCGCGCGTAATCTTCCGCGGTGGCTTCGGCGCCATAATCCAGCAACGCGCGGAACGCCGGACCGTATTCCAATCGACGCGCGGGATAAAATTCACGATGCCGTAACAAGGCATCGACGGCGCAGGTCGTCAGCCAGTAGTCGCAGCAATCTGTGATGCTCGCGAGATCGATGTCGACGATATCCACGCCCTGCCCGCGCAACATGAAGCAGGCGCGAAACGTCGCGTCGGCCTGCGCGGGGTCGGTATCTATCGTGCAATAGTTGCGATCGATCCCCACTTTTATTCCGGCGGCGCCGCGTGCGATCTCGGCGAGATAGTCGAGCGTAGGATCGCTCCGCGTCGTAGGATCGCGTTCATCTCGGCCTTCAAGTACCTGCAGCATGATCGCGGCGTCAGCCACCGAGCGCGCCATGGGACCGATGTGATCAAGAGTGTCGGCCAACGGGAATACCCCATGCCGCGATACCTTGCCAAACGTCGGCTTGATGCCGACGATGCCGCAAGCCGAAGACGGAAAGCGAATCGAGCCACCCGTGTCGGTGCCAATCGCGCCGAAACACAGCGATCCCGCGGTCGCCGCACCGGAGCCGCTGGAAGAGACACCGGCCCAGTAGTCGAGGTTCCAAGGATTGCGTGGATAGTCGAGCGCGGGGTGATAGCCGTAGAGTGCGAATTCAGTGAGATTCAATTTACCGAGACAAATCGCACCCGCGGCGGTCAGTTTTTCGACGATGGCGGCATCAAACAGCGGTTTGAAATCCTGCAGCATCGGCGAGGCACAGGTTGTCGCAATGCCCTTGGTGCACACCAGATCTTTGATCCCGAGCGGAATGCCATGCAGCTTGCCGCGATAATGACCGCGCGCGATTTCGCGCTCGGCGGCAGCGGCCTGTTCGCGCGCGAGATCGGCGGTGACGAGCAAATAGCTCTTCAGCTTGCCGTCCAGTGCCGCGATCCGCGCGAGCTGGGCGTCGATGAGAGCAACCGGCGAGAGCTCGCGTTTCTCGATGAGCGCGGAGACCTCGGAAATTGAGCGGGTCAACAAGTCGGCAACTGGCGTCATCCGGCCTCCGTTTTACGGTTCAGGCACCGCATCTTGCCGGGCTTCGTGCCCTAAGCGCAAACCCTGTCACCTTATCGCGCGTGGTCTGCGCTGCTGCCTCTATTTATCCTGGGCACGGTTGCATAAGATTTAGGCCAGAGGCGAAACTCCTCACGCGTGCAATTCTGCCTTTACGCTTTTCGTTACCGGCCACCCATCGGAGGGGCAATGACCCATAAGATCGCAATCGTACCGCCCGAAGCAGTCACCCCGGCGTGGCTAACGCAGGCGCTACACCAGCGCGAGATAGACGCCACGGTGTCGCGCTTCACTATTGAAACCGTGGGCACGGGGCAACTGGGGGAGACCCGGCGCTTCACGCTCGAATACACCGGCGCGGTTCCCCCCGACGCGCCTAAGTCGGTGGTCGGAAAATTTCCGTCGACGAGTGAAGTGAGTCGTAAGTCAGGACGTGAAATGGGGTTCTATCGCGCGGAAGTCATGTTCTATCGTGAAGCCGCCGCGCGCGCTGGGATCCGTACCCCATTGTCGTACGTCGCCGAAATTGATGCCAACAATGACTTCGTGTTGCTCTTCGAGGATCTCGCGCCGGCGCAGCAGGGCGATCAAATACACGGCTGCAGTGTCGAAGAAGCTCGTTTGGCGCTGGCGGAAGCGGCGAAACTCCACGCCGCGTTTTGGAATGACACCGCGCTGGTCGCGCAGGGCTGGGTTTACGTACCGGAAGGCGCGCAAGGTTTCTATACCACCGAATTGATCGAGCGATCATGGACGCATTTCGGTAAGACCTATGATGGCTGGCTCGCGCCGGAGGTGGTCGCGGTGTGCGATAAGTACGTGCGCAATCACGCCTACTGGAATCGACCACGCGAATTTCCGAAGTGCCTATCGCATTCTGATTTCAGACCGGACAATATGCTGTTCGGCGGTCCTGATGGACGCGTCGGCGTGGTGGATTGGCAGACCAGTAATTTCCTGGGCACCGGCATGGATCTCGCGTATTTCCTCGGCGGCGCGCTGCCGCGCGACGTGCGCCTTCCGCATGAAGCCGCCCTACTCCATCAATACCACGACGATCTGTTGCGCCATGGCGTCAAGGATTACAGCTTCGAGCACATGATGAACGACTATCGCCACTATAGCTTTGCGGCGATTGCCGTGGCGGTCGCGGCGACCGTCATCGTCAAACGCACCGAGCGCGGGGACCGCATGTTCATGCAGATGATCACCGGCGCGGCGCACCAGATATTGGATAACGACGCGCTCGCCTTACTGCCCAATTGAGGATCTCCCATGCGCCTCGCAAAATCGCACGTCGACATCGGTCTGTTCACGAACGACATTGAGCGCCAACGCGCCTTCTGGAGCGAAACGGTGGGTCTACGCTTTGATCATCGTCTCGATTTTGGGACGGGGATGTTTCAGTATCGATACGACGCCCATGGTTCGGTCGTGAAGGTAAATCATTTTCCAACGCCGTTGCCGGCGCGGCGGCCTTCCGGCATTGCGGCGCTGACGATTGCGCGCGCCGCCGGCCCAGTATGGGAAGGACGCGATCCCGATGGCGATCGCGTGCGGCTCGTGCCGAGCGGCACCGAGGGCGTGGTCGGCATCGGGATCACGCTCGCCTCGCCCAATCCTTTGCTGATGCTGGAGTTTTACGTCGAGGTTATGGAATTTGAGAAAGTCGCGCCGCTGACCGCGCGTTGTGGCGACACCCTGCTCTTCTTCGAATCCGGCCCGGCCGTCGATAATGATCCACAGAGTTTTATCGGCGGACCCGCGTTTCGGTATTTGACGATTCAGATTTTTGATGCCGACGCGGCGTGCAACGAAATTGTCGCGCGCGGCGGGCGCCTCGGCAGCGCGCCCGTGAATTTCTTTCAGATTGCGCGTTACGGCTTTGTGCTCGACCCGGACGGCAATTGGATCGAAATGTCAGCCCGCGCGTCGCTGACTGGGATCCT
>JAYUEZ010000213.1:0-5590 GCA_043738965.1 Gammaproteobacteria bacterium | reverse complement strand
GTGCATGTGCTCGTCGAAAAGCCAGTCACGCAAACCGTAATCGAAGCCCAACAGCTCATTGAATTGGCGCGCGCGCGGCACCGCGTATTTCAAGTCGGCCACCTCGAACGTTTTAATCCGGCCGTTCTCGCCATTCGCAAGCTTTTGAGCAAGCCGCGACGGATCGAAGCGCAGCGGCTGTCGAAATATATGAAACGCGGCACTGACGTTGATGTAGTGCTCGACCTCATGATTCACGATATCGATATCGTCGCGAGCATGGTCGACAGTCCGGTGCGCGAGATCTACGCAAGCGGTGCCACCGTCGTGACCGGCGATCTTGATATCGCCTATGCCACCCTCACTTTCGCCAACGGTTGCGTCGCCGAGCTGGCCGCGAGCCGGGTGAATCGTGAGCCAGTGCGAATGATGAGTGTCTACCAAGTCGACTCCTATATCTTGGCCGATTATTTGAATCACAGTCTGTCGGTGGGGCAAATTGATAACCAAGGTCACAAAGGCTTACCGCGCGACGTCAATTCCGAGACGCAAGAATTAATTCGAACCGATGTGCTGATGGACGAGATCACCTCCTTCGTGCAGGCCATTCGCGGTGGTATCGCGCCCGCGGTCTCCGGCGAAGATGGCAAGCGGGCGCTCGAAATCGCGGTTGAAATCAGCAGCCAGGCGCGACGAAGACAGGCGACTCGCGCGACTTCGGCCTAGCGTCGCGCCCGCCAATTTGCGGGCGACTATTGAGTCAGTACGGCTGCTCTTTCGTGCCTGGATGCCGTCAAGTACAATGCGGGCAGCTGATCGGGCTCGTGTGGATACGAAGGTCACGCGCGCTTCCTAGCGGCCAATACCAGTGACGACACCAGCAATCCTAGCGTTAGCGGATGGGACGACCTTCTACGGCCGGGCGATCGGCGCGACTGGAGTGACCGTTGGCGAAGTCGTATTCAACACCGCCATTACGGGTTATCAAGAAATCCTGACCGATCCGTCCTACTGCCAGCAGTTGGTAACCCTGACTTATCCGCATATTGGAAATGTAGGCATAAACCCAGGCGATTGCGAGGCTAGGCGCGTTTTTGCCGCAGGCTTAATTGTGCGCGATAGTTCGCGCTTCGCAAGCAATTGGCGGTCCACGCAATCGCTCGAAGATTATCTACGCGTCGAAGGCGTGATCGCGATCGCGGATGTCGATACGCGCAAGCTCACCCGTCTGCTGCGTGCCGATGGCGCACAAAATGGCTGCATCATCGCGGGTAACGAAATCGATGCTGAAGCCGCCACCACGCGAGCGCGCGAATTTCCTGGGCTCAAGGGCGTGGATCTGGCGCGCACGGTGACGACCGCCGAATCCTATCGCTGGCGCGAAGGCGCGTGGCAGCTCGCCGGCAACAAGTTTGGCCAAGCACAAGGCAGTCCGCGGTGGCGAGTCGCCGCGTACGACTTCGGCATGAAGCGCAACATTCTGCGACTGCTGGCGGAACGCGGGTGTGAAGTGGAAGTGTTTCCGGCCACCACTCCGGCGCGCGCGATCCTGGCCTGCAATCCGGATGGCGTATTTTTGTCGAATGGGCCCGGCGATCCGGAACCCTGCACGTACGCCATTGCCGCCATTCGCGAAATACTCGCGGTGGGTGTCCCGCTCTTTGGCATTTGTCTCGGTCATCAGCTGTTGGGTCTGGCATGCGGCGCGCGCACCGAAAAAATGAAATTCGGACATCATGGCGCGAACCATCCCGTGCAGGATTTACGCAGCGGGCAAGTGCTAATTACTAGTCAAAATCACGGCTTTGCGGTGGCGGAAGCGAGTTTGCCGGACTCGTTGATGGCGACCCATCGCTCATTGTTCGATGGCTCGCTCCAAGGCCTGGCGCATACCCGTGCACCGGCGTTCAGTTTCCAAGGCCATCCAGAGGCGAGCCCAGGACCCCACGACGTGCGCGCGTTGTTTGATCAATTCATCGATCTCATGCGCCGCCAGCGTGCGGCATGAAGACTTAGCGAACCATGCCAAAGCGCACTGACATCGACAGCATCCTCATCATCGGCGCCGGTCCGATAGTCATCGGCCAGGCGTGTGAATTTGATTATTCGGGAACGCAGGCGTGCCGGGCCTTGCGCCAAGAAGGCTATCGCATCGTATTGGTCAACTCGAATCCGGCCACGATCATGACCGATCCCGAAACGGCTGACGCGACCTACATCGAACCGGTGCGCTGGCAAACGGTCGCCAAGATCATCGAAGTGGAGCGTCCGCACGCCGTGCTGCCGACAATGGGCGGGCAAACGGCACTCAATTGCGCACTCGATCTCGCGCGCGAAGGTGTGTTGGCGAAGTACAACGTGCAGCTGATCGGCGCTTCGCAACGTGCCATCGAAATGGCCGAAGACCGCGAGCAGTTTCGCCAGGCCATGGGCCGGATTGGGCTCGCGACACCCGCTTCGGTGGTGGTGCACAGTTTTGACGAAGCCGAACGCGCGCAAGCTAGTTTTGGGTTCCCAGTGGTGATTCGGCCGTCGTTCACGTTGGGTGGAACCGGTGGGGGTATTGCTTACAATCGGGAAGAATTCGCCGAGATCATCACCCGTGGTCTCGATGCGTCGCCCAGTCACCAAGTTCTGATTGAAGAATCGGTGCTGGGTTGGAAAGAATTCGAGATGGAAGTGGTGCGCGACCGCAACGACAACTGCATCATTGTGTGCTCGATCGAAAACTTGGACCCGATGGGGATCCATACCGGTGACTCGATTACCGTGGCGCCCGCGCAAACCTTGACCGACAAGGAATATCAGATCATGCGCGACGCGTCGATCGCGGTGTTGCGCGAAATCGGCGTCGAAACCGGCGGCTCGAACGTGCAGTTCGCGATTAATCCCACCGACGGACGTTTGGTCGTCATCGAAATGAATCCGCGGGTTTCGCGTTCCTCGGCACTCGCATCCAAGGCAACCGGGTTCCCAATCGCCAAAGTCGCGGCCAAACTCGCGGTGGGCTATACGCTCGATGAACTCGCCAATGAAATCACCGGCGGCGCAACGCCAGCCTCGTTCGAGCCCACTATCGATTATGTCGTGACCAAGATCCCGCGCTTCACGTTCGAAAAATTTCCGCAGGCGCAGGATCGCTTGACCACCCAAATGAAATCGGTCGGCGAGGTCATGGCGATCGGGCGCACGTTTCAAGAATCCTTTCAGAAGGCGTTGCGCGGCTTAGAGACCGGGGTGAGTGGCCTGGACGAGAAACTTCCGCACGGCGAAGCAGATCACGGCAGGTTGATGCGTGAGCTGTCAATGGCGGGATCCGAGCGAATTTGGTATGTGGGCGATGCGTTTCGCGCGGGCATGTCGCGCGATGAAATATTCGAGCTAACGAAGATCGATCGCTGGTTCTTGGCCGAGATCGAAGACTTGATCGACGAAGAAGCCGCCGTGCGTCGCGGCGGTTATACGGCGCTCGATGTGGGCACGTTGCGCCGCTTGAAGCGCAAGGGATTCGCCGATGCGCGGTTAGCGCAGCTGCTGGGAGAATCTGAATCCACGGTGCGTGCGCTACGACATCGTCTTGGGCTGCGCCCGGTCTTCAAGCGCGTCGATTCCTGCGCCGCCGAGTTCGATGCAACCACCGCTTACCTGTATTCGACCTACGAAGAAGAATGCGAGGCGCGGCCAACCGAGCGTAAAAAAGTCATCGTGCTCGGTGGCGGGCCAAACCGCATCGGTCAAGGCATCGAGTTTGATTATTGCTGTGTGCAGGCGGCGCAGGCCATTCGCGCGGCCGGGCTTGAGTCGATCATGATCAACTGCAATCCAGAGACCGTGTCGACCGACTACGACACCTCGGATCGCCTCTATTTCGAACCGCTGACGTTGGAAGACGTGTTGGAAGTTGTCGCGATCGAAAAGCCGTTCGGCGTGATCGTGCAATTCGGCGGTCAAACACCGCTCAAACTTGCCCGCGCGCTGGCGGCAGCTGGCGTGCCCATCATCGGAACTTCGCCTGACTCGATCGATCTCGCGGAAGATCGCGAACGCTTCCAACAGTTCTTGCGCCAAGTGGATTTGTTGCAGCCGCCGAATCGCACCGCGCGCTCGGCTGAGGCGGCGCTCGCGGCCGGGGACGAAATCGGCTATCCGTTGGTCGTGCGGCCGTCCTATGTGTTAGGCGGTCGCGCGATGGAAATTGTCTACAACCCGGCGCAGCTCGCGCGCTACATGCGCCAAGCGGTCGCGGTCTCGAACGATTCGCCGGTGCTTCTCGATCGTTTTCTTGATCACGCGATCGAAGTCGACGTAGATGCTCTGTGCGATGGCGACAGGGTGGTCATTGGTGGGGTGATGGAACACATCGAGCAAGCCGGCATTCATTCCGGCGACTCCGCGTGCGCGTTGCCACCCCATACCTTGTCGGCGGCGGTGCAGGCCGAACTGCGGCGGCAGGTCACCGTGATGGCCAAGGGGCTGAACGTGATTGGGTTGATGAACACGCAATTCGCAATCCAGGACGAGCAAATCTATGTGCTCGAAGTGAATCCGCGCGCGTCGCGGACCGTGCCTTTCGTATCCAAGGCGATTGGTAAACCGCTCGCGCAAATCGCGGCGTTATGCATGATTGGGCAGTCGCTGCCGACGATTGGCTTCACCAGCGAACGCCGGCCAAGTTATTTTTCGGTCAAGGAAGCGGTATTTCCCTTCGTGAAATTTCCGGGAGTCGATCCACTGCTCGGGCCAGAGATGAAATCGACTGGCGAGGTAATGGGAGTGGGCGCGACGTTTGGCGAAGCCTTCGCTAAATCGCAACAGGCGGCGGGAATGACGTTGCCGGAAGGCGGCACGGCCTTTGTGAGTGTGCGCGAGCGGGACAAACCACTGGTCGTCGGCTTGGCGCGCGCCCTGGCGGCGGCTGGCTTTCGCATCCTCGCCACGCGCGGCACGGCCAAGGTATTGGTCGATGCCGGAATCGCGGCGCAGGCCGTGAATAAGGTCATGGAAGGGCAGCCGCATATCGTCGATATGATCAAAAACGACGAAGTTGATTTCATTATCAACACCACCGAAGGCGAGCAGGCGATCGCTGATTCCTTCACACTGCGCAGCAGTGCCCTGCAACGCAAGATTGCCTACACTACCACCATGGCAGGGGCGACGGCCGCCGTGATGGCATTGGCCGCGCCGAAGGAAGAATCGGTACGCTGCCTGCAACAATTGCATAAGGAATTCGTGACATGATTAAGTCGCCCATGACCGCAGCGGGCGCGCAACATTTGCGTGAAGAATTGCAGCGCTTAAAGACCGTGGAGCGGCCGCGCATCATCACTGCCATCGCGGAAGCGCGTGCGTTGGGCGATCTCAAAGAAAACGCGGAATATCACGCCGCGCGCGAACAGCAGAGTTTTGCCGAAGGGCGAATCGCCGATATTGAAAGCAAATTGGCCACCGCCGAGATCATTGATGTCACGCGCGTCAACGCGCACGGCAAGATCGTGTTCGGCGCCACCGTGGCGTTGTTGAACCTCGGGACCAATGAAGAAGTCACCTACCGTATCGTCGGCGAGGACGAAGCCGATATCAAGGCGCGACTAGTGTCGATCAATTCACC
>JAYUEZ010000212.1:0-5593 GCA_043738965.1 Gammaproteobacteria bacterium | reverse complement strand
CAATGGGTTACTCGATCGTCGTTTATTTCTGTCGAAGACATTCTTGTCCGCCACCTCGCTGGCGTTCCTTGGTAGCGGCGCCAACGCACGCGCCGCGCGACCCACCGAACCCTGGATGACACAACCTGGCGCCCCGTTTACCAATTACGGTGTGCCGTCTCCGCACGCCGCGGGCATTGTGCGCTGGGTGTCCGCGAATCCGGATTTGCCCGGCAATGGCGTCGCCTGGACGCCATTGCAAGACCTCGATGGCATCATCACGCCGAGCGGTTTGCATTTCGAACGTCATCACAATGGCGTGCCGCAGATCGATCCCGCGCGTCACGAATTGTTGCTCGATGGGCTGGTGGATCGCCCTTTGAAATTTACGCTCGACGCCTTGTTACGCTATCCGCGTGAATCGCGCATCCTTGCTATCGAATGCGGTGGGAATAGCAATGCCGGTTGGAATATCCGTCCAGCTGAATCGCCGGTCGGCACTTTCCACGGGCTGGTCTCCTGTTCGGAGTGGACCGGCGTTCCGCTCCGCGTATTGCTCGATGAAGCCAGCGTTAAGTCGTCGGCGCGTTGGGCAATCGCCGAAGGCGCGGATGCCTTCGGCATGACCATCAGCCTTCCGCTCTCCAAGTTGCGCGATGATTGTCTCCTCGCCGTGATGCAAAACGGCGAACCTTTGCGGCCCGAACAAGGTTATCCCCTGCGTCTAATCGTACCGGGCTGGGAAGGTGTGACGCACGTGAAGTGGCTGCGGACGTTGCAGTTAACCGATCGGCCCATGATGGCGCGCAATGAAACCGCGGAGTACACCGAACTACAACCCGACGGTAAGGCGCGCATGTTTACCTTCGTGATGGAGGCGAAGTCGCTCATCACCAATCCTTCCGCGGGGATGCACTTGGCGACACCAGGCTACTATCAGATTAGCGGGATCGCATGGTCCGGGCGTGGCAAAATTTCGCGCGTTGAGATCTCGGCCGATGGCGGCAAAACCTGGGCGGATGCCGAGTTGAACGAACCCGTGCTGCCGCGTGCCTTCACGCGTTTCCGTGTTCCATGGCAATGGCAGGGGCAGTCGGCGATTTTACAATCGCGGGCAACGGATGAATCAGGTTATCGACAGCCGACGCGTGCGGCGTTGATCGCTGAACGTGGCCGCCACGGCTATTTTCATTACAACGCCATTGTTAGCTGGGAAGTGACCACTGCCGGAATAGTGCGACATGTTTACGTTGATGCGGCGCCCGAAGCGGGCGCAGGGTCTTCGGATCCGTTCGATCACGCATGGGATTAGTGGGTGAGATGACCATGCGGCCCGCTCCACTCATGCTTATCGCCACGCTCCTGATTTTCGGCGGTGATTTGCGCGCCGAACAGCCTTCGCATCCGCTGTCACCCGCGCTTGGCGCCGCGCCAACCGCGGATGAGCGTGCTCGACATGACAATGTTATTTTCCCCGATGGCACGGGACTACCGCATGGAACGGGTACGGTGGCACGCGGACAGGCGCTCTATAACGCACAGTGCGTGAGTTGCCACGGGCCGCGTGGCCGGGGTGGCAGCGGCGGTGAACTCGCCGGCGGTAACCCTGATCTTACGGCCACCCAACCCGACAAAAACATCGGAACCTATTGGCCGTATGCGCCGCCTTTATTCGATTTCATTCGGCGCTCGATGCCACCTCGAGCGCCGTGGTCGTTATCCAATGCCGACGTCTATTCGCTGGTCGCGTACTTACTCAATTTGAATGGTCTCTTCGCGGCGAATGGCAGACTCGATGCAGCGAGTTTGGCGGGTGTGAAAATGCCGAATCGCGATGGGTTCATTGGCATCGATGCGCGGATAAACTAAGCGTCAGTTACTATTCGATTCGCCGTTAAACCGACTCCTACCCGAGTCGAGAACCTGGGTTAGCCAGCAATGCGTGTTGCGGAAAGTAAGTCGTTAAGCGTCGTTTGTTCTTCAAGTCGTTCGCACAATTGAATCATTCGAGCGACTGCCGTTTCACCGCAGAGCGGCATAACCAGGCGTCGAAATTTATCGCGTAGACGGATTTCCTGCGCCGCCAGATCCGTCGCCGGAATACTCGCGTCATGTTGATGACGCCATGCACCGCCGCGCGTAGACGTCACCTGCATTTGCGCTTGCGATGCGGCCACGCGATCGCTGAGTTCGATCCGCACCTTGTCTCGAAGCGATTGAATACTCGGGTCGCGCACGTTGGCGTCCACAAAAAGATAGGGATCTGCCGTATCGCGATCCGCGAGGGCGAAGGCCACGGTCTGGCGCAAGCTGAACTTGGCTTCGAGTCCGGTCGTGGGCGCGGCAATATTGCAGATCTTGTCGCAATACGGATTGACGGTGACGACGACTTCTCTTAGGTGTTCGATGTCGACAGCCGCACGCAGCGCTCGTGCACATTCAATCGCCGCATGCGTTTCATAACAGGACGCGTGATACTTAAACAGGTTCGTATGAAGATGAAAACCACCACGTGGCGTCGCGCGCGCAGCGTCAGAATGCGAATCCGGGCTGTGGGTGGCGATAAATCCTTGTGCGCATTCCAGACTATCCAGACGACTACCAAAGCCGCGTGCGGCCAATCCGGCCGCGAGTAAGCCGTTACGCGCGGCGTGACCCGCGTGAAGCGGTTTGCAATCCGTCCCAAACATTGATTTTAGGCCGGCTGCTTGGGTAGCGGCGATACCCACGGCGTGTGCGGTGGTCGCGGCGTCCAAACCGAGTAATCGTGCGCAGGCCGCTGCGGCGCCCAGTGCACCGAGCGTCGCGGTGGCGTGAAAGCCGCGCGCATAGTGACCCGGCGCAACCGCGAGTCCCACCCGGCACTCGAATTCATACCCGGCAACGAATGCCACTATGACCTCGGCGCCCGAATAGCTCCCCTGCTCCGCCAGTGCTAATAAAGCGGGTAACACCGGCACGGTGGGATGTCCCATCAGCGCGTAATTTACATCGTCATAGTCGAGCGCATGGGAGGCCGTGCCATTGACGAGTGCCGCGCTATGCGTCGAAACGCGATGTGCTGAACCGATAATAGTAGCTTCAGCATTGCCGCCTTGCGTTGCCAGTTCTTCGCGTAGGATTCTAACGAGATCAGTATCGGCGCCTGCGATGGTGACGCCGAGAAAATCCAGTACGCACTGTTTTACTAATGTTCTGATGTCTGGCGGCAAGTCCGCCAATTTAATTTGACTTGCAACGCGCGCGAGATCGAGTGTTAGATTTTCAGCGGCCATTCGCAGATCTCACAGGCGACTCGCCGCTTGTATTTCAACTCGACGCGGGTGGAAAGAAATTGAGTTCGAGTGTCACGCCGTCGGGATCTGAAATAAAAAGTTGCTGCAACCGCAGATCCGGGACTTCGCGATGTCGATACACGATCCCGAGTTGATCGAGACGCGCTTTGTAGTGCACAAAGTCTTCACCGCGAAACGCGATATGATCAACCGCGCCAGTATCCACTCCAGCTTTGTTGCTACGCTTACCCAGGTAATAGTCGACTTCCGCCGAGGATTCCGCCGTGCCTAGGTGTACGCAGGCCTTGCCGCCGAGATATAACCAGTAACCGGCGAAATCGAACGGCGGGCGGTAACCGACTTCGAAACCCAGCGCGCCTTCGTAGAATTTTCGCGACGCTTCAAGATCCTTGGCATATACAAAATAGTGGTCGATCGATTGAAGTCCCATGGGCGCTGCCTCGCTGATGTGATGGTGGCTAGGGTGCGCAGGTTTTGCGGCGGCTGCAACAGTTTTGTTCGTTAGTGGGTACCATATCCCGTGGGGACTAATTTATCCGCGAATCTTTGCCTGCCCGATCAATTGATCGAAAACAGCGTCGCAAATTCGTGCACCGGCGTCGCTTCCAGCCGCTGCTGGTCAAGGCAAAGCTCAAGAATCGCCTTGCAACGTTGCTCCGGAAATCGCGTCTGGAGGTTCGCGTAGAATTTCTTCTCCAGTAAGGGGATCCCTTCGGCGCGACGGCGACGGTGGCCAACTGGATACTCAATTTCAACGCGCTCGGTCTGGGTGCCGTCTTTAAAGAAAATTTGGATGGCGTTTGCAATCGAGCGTTTGTCCGCGTCGTGATATTCCTTTGAGTAGCGCTTGTCCTCCGTAATCTCCATTTTTTCGCGCAAGGCGTCGATTCGCGGATCGCCTTTATGGAAATCGTCTTCGTAATGTTCGGCGATCAAATTGCCGTACAACAAAGGCACCGCGATCATGTATTGGAGGCAATGATCGCGATCGGCAAAGTTGGCCAGAGGCCCGACCTTGGAGATGATGCGAATCGCCGACTCATGCGTCGTGATTTCGATGCGCGCAATTGCATCCAGTTTATTTTTAACTTGGACGTGCAGCTTGACCGCGGCTTCAGCCGCGGTTTGTGCATGGAATTCGGCTGGAAACGAGATTTTGAATAACACGTTCTCCATCACGTAGGCGCCAAAGCCCTGTGTGAACTTGAATTCGTTGCCCTTGAACAGAACGTCGTAATAGCCCCATTTCGGCGCGCTCAGCACGCCTGGCAGACCCATCTCACCTTTCAGTGTGAGCATCGCCAGGCGCACCGCACGCGACGTCGCGTCGCCGGCGGCCCAGCTCTTGCGCGAACCAGCATTCGGAGCGTGGCGGTAGGTTCGAAGCGAACAACCGTCAACCCATGCTTGTGACAAGGCATCGATAATTTGATCGCGCGAACCACCCAACATTTTAGTGACGACGCCGGTGCTCGCGACACGTACCAAGAGCACGTGATCAAGCCCGACCCGATTGAAACTATTCTCAAGCGCGATCACGCCTTGGATTTCGTGTGCTTTAATCATGGCGGTCAGCACATCGCGCATCACCAGCGGCGCCCTACCTTCGGCGACGGCGACGCGGCTGAGATAATCCGCGGTCGCTAGAATTCCACCTAAGTTATCGGATGGATGGCCCCACTCCGCCGCCAACCAGGTATCGTTGTAGTCGAGCCAGCGGATGATGCACCCGATGTCCCACGCCGCCTTGACCGGATCGAGTTCGTGTGAGGTGCCGGGGACGCGAGCGCCATGTCGCACCGTGGTGCCAGGAACCAAGGGACCTAAGTGCTTGGTGCATTCCGGAAACCGCAGCGCTAACAAGCCGCAGCCCAAGGTATCGATCAAACAATTGCGCGCCGTGTTGTACGCTTCGGTGCTCTTGATTTCATAATTCGTGATGTAATCGGCAAGCTCGACTAATAATTTGTCCGGCGCTGGACGATTCGCGACATCGACATTCCCACTCATGCGAGCATCTCCACTGAAAGTTAGTTAAGAAAACTCTGCAAAAGGCAGAGTTTTCATCATCACGCGCGCTTTTCGATTGACACCCATTCGGCCGATTCCGGCCCGGTGTATTCCGCGCTCGGCCGAATGATGCGATTGTTCGCTCGTTGCTCCATGACATGCGCGGTCCACCCAGTAACGCGTGAGCAGACGAAAATTGGCGTGAATAATTTGGTGGGGATCCCCATGAAGTGATACGCCGCCGCGTGATAGAAATCCGCGTTCGGAAACAGCTTCTTTTCTCGCCACATCACTTCGTCGACGCGCAC
>JAYUEZ010000211.1:0-5598 GCA_043738965.1 Gammaproteobacteria bacterium | reverse complement strand
TAATTCGCTATTACACCCGTGAAGCGGGTGTGCGCAATTTAGAACGCGAGATTGCCAACCTGTGTCGCAAGGTGGTTAAGCAAATTTTGCTAAAGCCCACCAACAAGAGCGTGGCCATAACGTCTAAATCGATGGAAAAGCTGTTGGGAGTCAAGAAATTTCGCTTCGGTCTGGCCGAAGACGAGGACCGCATTGGCCAGGTAACGGGTTTGGCCTGGACCGAAGTCGGCGGGGATTTGTTGACGATTGAAGCGGCGATTGTGCCGGGTAAGGGCAAGGAAACTTATACCGGTCGGCTCGGCGATGTGATGCAGGAATCGATCAAGGCGGCGATGACCGTGGTGCGGAGTCGCGCAAGCTCGCTGGGAATTAAGCCGGACTTCTATCGCGATATTGATGTGCACTTTCACGTTCCGGAAGGTGCGACGCCGAAAGACGGCCCGAGTGCCGGCGTTGGGATGTGCACGGCGCTGGTGTCGGCATTGACTGGGATCCCGGTCCACGCCGAGGTGGCGATGACCGGCGAAATAACCCTGCGCGGTGAAGTATTGCCGATTGGCGGTCTTAAGGAAAAACTTCTGGCGGCGCTGCGTGGCGGCATTAAAACGGTGCTGATTCCGATCGAGAACGAGCGCGACTTGAAGGAAATCCCGGCCAACATAAAACAGGGCATGGTGATCAAACCCGTGCGCTGGATTGATGAAGTGCTTGCGGTGGCGTTGCAGCGCGTGCCGGAACCATTGCCGGAAGTTTTTCCGGTGCCTGAAGCCGCCGCGGCCGAGACGCGCGATGCGGAGAATGATGACCAGCCGCGTCGACATTGAACAGCGCTGTCGGCGCATCAGCAGCGTAGAACATAATCGTTAATCAAAACAACACGGGGGCCCACGAATGAATAAAACGGATCTAGTTGATGTTGTCGCTGAAGCGGCGGATATCTCGAAGGCATCAGCGGCGCGCGCGGTCGACGCGATAACGGCGGCGATTACCAGCGCGTTGAAAAAGGGCGAGCCTGTAGTGCTGGCTGGCTTCGGCACCTTCGTTGTCCGTGAACGAGCGGCGCGCACCGGACGCAATCCGCGCACGGGCGATGCGATCGAGATCAAGGCCTCTAAAGCGTTAGGGTTTAAGCCTGGAAAAGCCTTAAAAGATGCCGTAAACTGACGCGCCCTTTGGGTGCTTAGCTCAGTCGGGAGAGCGTCGCCTTTACACGGCGAAGGTCGTGGGTTCGAACCCCTCAGCACCCACCACGTAAGCGTTATCTGGAGTGGTAGTTCAGTTGGTTAGAATACCGGCCTGTCACGCCGGGGGTCGCGGGTTCGAGCCCCGTCCACTCCGCCAATTGCAATCTACCTCGTGCCATCGGGCGCGGGGTAGATTTCATCCCTCAATGTCTGCGCATTTTTAAACCTGGATGAGTTGGTAAGGGCACGCCGATGCTGCAATCTATTCGCGACCGAGCGCAAGGCGTTATCGCCGCCGTGATCGTGCTACTTTTGTGTTTGACCTTTGCTATCTGGGGTATCGAGTCGTATTTGAATTCAGCGCGCAAAGTGGTGGTGGCCGCGGTCGACGGCGACGATATCGAACTCAAGGAGTATCAATCCGCTTATCAACGCATGCGCCAGCGTGCCCAGGCCGAGCAGGGCGAAGCGTTTGACCCGAAAGTCTGGGAGGCGCCCGAGACTAAATTAAAAGCGCTCGACTACTTGGTCGAAGATCATTTACTGCAAAAGCACGCCGAGCGCGCGCGCCTCCGGGTCAGCGACGCGCAGGTCGCGGATTATTTTAAGAGCTCCCCGAACTTCCAAGTCGACGGCAAATTTTCGCCTGCGCGGTTCAAAGAAGTCGCGAGTATGTTGGGATTCGGCGAGCGCGCATTTGAGCAGGAGGCGCGTAAGGATCTTGAATTACAACAACTACGGGCTGGGGTCGTCGCCTCGTCATTTCTTACGATCGGGGAAATCCAAACGCTCCAGCAATTGCGCGATCAAAAGCGCACGGTTGCCTATGCGCTGATTGAACCGACCGATCCCAGCAAGATTGCGGTGGCCGACGCGGATGTCGCAGCCTACTACGCGGAGCATAAGGAAACGTATCGGACCAAGGACAAGGTTGCCCTCCAGTTTTTAGAACTCTCGTTAGATAAGCTCAAGACCGAAATTCAAGTCGACGAGAAGTCACTTAAAACTTATTACGATGCGCACCAAGCAGATTTCACCATCGAGGAACAACGCGACGCCAACCATATTCTGGTCAAGCTCGGCGCAGGCGCATCGGTCGCCGCCGACACGGCGGCTAAAGAGAAAGCGCGACGCTTGCGTGACATGGTGGTTGCGGGCAAGTCGATCGAAGACGTCGCGAAAGAACATTCGGACGATATCGGTTCGCGGGCCGAAGGTGGCGCGACGGGCTATTTTGGCAAAGGTGTGATGGTGCCCGAATTCGAACAAGCGGTTTTCGCCATGAAAGTCGGCGAGTTAAGTGAACCGATCAAAACTAAATTCGGGTATCACGTCATCAAATTGAAGGAAATCAAGCCGGGAGGCGTGGCGCCGTTAGCGGACGTTCACGCCAAGGTTGAAGAAAAATATCGGCTAGAACAAGCGCAAGAGCAGTTTTATGAAAAGGCCGAGGCGTTTAATGACGCCGTCTACGCGCATCCCGATTCATTGGAGGCGGCGGCCGATAAGCTCGCGCTCAAGGTAGATAAAGCACCCTTGCAAAGCCATGACGATGTCGGTGCGCGATTTAGTGCCGCGGTAGCGGAAGCGGTGTGGCAACCGGAGGTGTTGACTCAAGGATTGGTGTCCGCGCCGATTGAGGTCGGTCAAAATCGAATCGTCGCTGTGCGCGTCGTGCAGCGCGAACAACCGCGGATCCCGGAGTTGAAAGAGCTCCAGAAGGCACTCATCTCCACCATTCAAATCGAGCGCGCGAAAACCCAGGCCAGCGCCCGTGGCGAAGAGTTGCTGGCGCGGATGAAAAAGGGCGAAGTGCCAGAGGCTGTCGTGTCAAGTCAGCAACTTAAATGGGACATCCACAAAGACGTTGGCCGCGAGGATACGGGCGTAAACCGCGCGGTCTTACGCGCGGCATTTGGTGCGTCGTTACCGAAAGCGGATAGCCAAGCGTTCCTAGGGGTGCCACTGGGGACGGGCAGCTTCGCCGTGTTGCAGGTTTCCAATGTGTCGAAGCCGGCCATCGAGCAAATCGACAAGACCGCGACCAAGGGTCTACGCCGCGACGCGGAGCGCGTGCGTGCGGCGATCGATTGGCGCGATTTCGTAGTCGCGTTGAGGGCTCATTCGAAAGTCGAAACATTCTCGAAGAACCTTTAGAGGCCCATCAGAAAATCTCAACTATGAGATGGCGGCCATACCCCGGATATTGAAGCCACAATCGGCATAGGTAATTTCTCCGGTGACAGCGGACGCCAGATCGGAACACAAGAACGCGGCGACATTACCCACTTCCTCAATTGTCACGTTGCGGCGGAGCGGAGCAGAACGCTCCACGTATTCCAAAAACTTGCGTAGATCTTTAACGCCCGACGCCGCCAGCGTGCGAATTGGCCCGGCCGAAATGGCGTTAACCCGGATCCCTTCAGGTCCCAAGCTCTCGGCCATATAGCGGACGTTGGCTTCAAGACTAGCTTTCGCTAACCCCATCACGTTGTAACTTGGCATCGTGCGCACGGCACCTAGGTAGCTCAGCGTTAGCATCGCGCCACGTCGATCACGCATCAGTCGCCGCGCGGCGTTGCCGAGCGCCGCGAAGCTGTACGAGCTGATTTCATGCGCGATACGAAAGCCTTCGCGCGTCACCGAATCGAGGTATTCTCCCTGCAATTCTTCACGCGGTGCGAACGCGATTGAATGGACGAGAATATCAAGATGGTCCCAATAGTTATCCAGATGAATAAAAACGTTCTGGATCTCCTCGTCGCTCTGGACTTCACACGGCACCGCTATCTCCGAGCCACACTCGGCGGCGAAATCTTCGACGCGCGATTTCAAGCGTTCGTTTTGATAGGTGAAGGCTAGCTCCGCGCCTTCGCGACGCATCGCTTGGGCGATGCCCCACGCAATCGATTTGTTGCTCGCGACACCGACGATTAGCGCCTTTTTGCCGGCTAAAATACCCATTGTTTAGCGCTCCAATTGCTGTGGTCAATTGCCGTGGTAAAGCTACCCGTCGACGGCGGGCTGAGTGTACAGTGTCTACTCAAAGTATATAACCCGGAATGCATACAATCTCGAGTTCACGGCGGCGTAACGTGGCCTTGCCAGTCATGCTGTTGATCAGCGCGCTTCGCGCGGTTAGTGCCGATGTGACGCCGTGGAATAGTCCATATCCCGCCGACAACGCCGCGAGATCCATTCTATATTCGGTGTTCCAAGAGCGCCCTAAGCATCTCGACCCAGTATCTTCGTATAGCGAAAACGAGGCAGTGTTTACCGGACAAATTTATGAACCGCCGCTGCAATATCATTTCCTAAAACGGCCCTATGAATTGATTCCGCTCACTGCCACGGCAGTTCCCGAAGCACAATATTTCGATGCCAGCGGTAAGCGCCTGCCGAACGCCACGGACGAGCAAGCCGTAGCCAAGGTGGTTTATCGAATTACCCTGCGATCCGGAATCACCTTTGCGCCACATCCTGCTTTCGCACGACGGCCTGACGGCAGCTACTACTATCACGCGCTGTCGCCGGGCATCACGCGACGCGCGTTCACACTCGGTGCATTTCCCGAAACGGGGACGCGAGAATTGATCGCGGAGGATTACGTCTACGAGATCAAACGTCTGGCGCATCCGCATTTGCATTCACCCGTGGCAAGCTTTCTTGGCAGATACATTACAGGGCTTAATGCGCTGGCGCGCGAGCTTCAGCATCGAGCCCATCGCAACGCTGAATATATTGATCTGCGTGCGATTGACTTAGCGGGGGCGCGGGTCATCGATCGCTATACGTTTGAGATTACGCTGTCGAAACCGTATCCGCAGTTCGTTTATTGGCTGGCGATGTCCTTCTTTGCGCCGGTGCCGTGGGAGGCTGATGCGTTTTATTCGCAACCCGGCATGGCCGAACATAATCTCACCCTGGAA
Source organism: Gammaproteobacteria bacterium (assembly GCA_043738965.1). Lineage (GTDB taxonomy): Bacteria > Pseudomonadota > Gammaproteobacteria > CAIKBL01. The sequence goes on along the minus strand of JAYUEZ010000211.1, from coordinate 485 downwards.
TGGTATCCGGTGGGCACCGGACCCTATGTATTGAGCGAGAACAATCCGAATCGCCGGATGGTGTTGAGTCGTAATCCGAATTTTCATCTGGAAACTTATCCCAACGCCGGCGAATACGGCGATCTCGAACAGGGCTGGCTCGCGCAGGCGGGACAGCGCCTGCCGTTTATCGACGAAGTCCATTTCATGCTGGAAAAGGAAGACATTCCGGAATGGAATAAATTTCAGCAGGGCTACTACGACACCTCCGGAATCGCGCCCGATGGTTTCGATCAAGCGATTCGGGTGGGACCGACCGGTCAACCGGAATTGACCGATACGATGCGCACGCACGGTGTGCGCCTCGCCATATCCACGCAGCCGTCGATCAACTACATCGGCTTCAATATGTTGGATCCGGTGGTTGGCGGTAACGACCGACGCGCGCGCCTGTTGCGTCTCGCGTTGTCGATCGCGTTTGACACCGAAGAGCTAATTTCGATTTT
>JAYUEZ010000210.1:0-5605 GCA_043738965.1 Gammaproteobacteria bacterium | reverse complement strand
CGCGTTGCGTGTTAAGCAGCGAGGTCATAAAGGTTCTCCTGTAGGCAATCCGCGCGGCGTGCTTCATGCACGAGCGTCGGCAATCGGGGTAAGGCGCTATCCCATTCGATCAGCGTGGGCACGGGACCGAGACGCCGAATGGCGTAGTTGTAGAGATCCCACACGGCATCCGCGACCGGTTGGTCGTGGGTGTCGATCAGAAAGGGTAGGCCGTCGATCTCACGGCGCGTGTGGCCGGCGAGGTGAATCTCGGCCACGTGCCCGGCCGGTACGGCGTCGAGATAGTGATAAGGGTCGAAACCATGATTGATGGCGGACACGTAGACGTTGTTCACGTCGAGCAGCAGCGCGCAGCCCGTGCGTAACACCAGTTCGCGCAGGAAATCGGGCTCGGCAATCGTCGAATGCGCATACTCGAGGTAGCTCGATGGATTCTCGATCGCGAATTGGCGACCGAGACGATCCTGCACCTGGCGAATGCGAGCGCTGACGTGGTCCAGTGCCTCCGTGGTGTACGGCAATGGCAACAAATCATTAAAAAATTGCCTATCGACACTCGACCATGCGAGATGGTCGGACACGATGAACGGCTCGGCGCGGTAACACAGTGCCTGCAATTGTCGAAGGTGATCTTCGGCGAGGGGATCAACCGAGCCGAGCGACAAACCGACTCCGTGCAAACTAAGCGGATAGTCGCGGCGCACCTGGGCTAGCACGTCGAGTGCATGGCCACCATCACCAAAGAAATTTTCGCTATGAACTTCGAGAAAGCCGACACGCGGACGAGTGCCGAGTACTGCTTCATAGTGCGGCGCGCGAAGGCCCACTCCGGTGCGTGCCGGAATCGCGCCTGGCGCATCGCGTGTTTGCGTTAAGTGCTGCATGACTCGTCCGCGCGTGCTCGTTACTTCGCCGCCAAGCTGCTGTCGACAATTTTTTCGCAAACACCCTTGGGCAAATAAACCCAGGCATCGCGCTGCTTGTCGGCGCCCGCATGACCGGCGCAGGCGTTGTTCGCGGTTTGACAATCGTTCTTACCGGCCTTGACGATGCCGTAGCATTTTTCCGGTTTGTCGGCGGCGAACACCGGCGCGGTGCAGACACCGAAGGCAACCAAGGCGCCGATGGCGGTGGCGGTAACAGATTTCTTACTCATGGTTCATCTCCTTAAGACAGATTTAGATTTGGATGCCGCGGGAAACTCCCCACAGTGTCCTGACCAGAATCGTTGCGAAGGTCGTGCCAAGCGTTGGCGCATGGTCATAACCAGCTGATAAATAGAAAAAAGAACCGCGTATTCGGGCGGGATAGTCGGCACTTCCACGCCTCATGACCCGCCACCATTCGTGGTGGCCGCCACAGGTCGCGGCAGCCGACGCCCATCAATTCTTAAATAATTGGCGCATTGCGCGGAGACTCGAGGTCCAACTATTCGCGGCGCGTTAGAATCGCCGACTAAATCGAGCGGGAGGTGATACTTGATGCAGTCCTTAAGACGCGTGGTCCTCGGCGTGGTGTGCGGAATATTGAGCCTGTCGTATGCGGCGGCGTACGCGGAAAATCTCGATGCCGAGCTCGACCGCGAATGGGGCCACAAACGCGCCGAAACCGTGACTATCCAGAAACCCAATGCACGCTACAGTGGTCGCCTCAAATTGCTACGAGACGCGCGTGACGCACAAATCGCCAGCTGTCAACAGAAAGCCGGCGGCGATACCTATTGCCGGAAATACGCGGAAGAGCAATTCCGCCGCGAGAAACGCGCGCTAAACGAAAAAATTGATGCCGAAAAAGCGGCTAATCCACAGAAGGATGGCGACGTGAAGGACGCCGCGGAAGACGACGACGCAGATGCGGATGCGGATGCGGACGCACAAGACAGGAATAAAGGTCGGATGCGACAGTGAATACGCGCATCGGGAATCCAAGGTAGTCGCGCTAATGAGAAGCCGAAGGTCCGCAGTTGTTCGCGATAAAAGCCTGTCGGCTCTCGATCTCCTCGGGACTGGCGCGGGCTTCGGGGCGCGTCAAGGTCTTCAATTCCGCGTATGCCGCTTCGCAGTGTTCAGCCATCCGTAATTCGTCGTCGGCCCGGCGCTTGTCATTCACGTCTGGAAATGCCGCGCAATTGGTGTTCAATTCACGCCGATATTTCGCGATTTCCCGAGTCCGCGTCGTGTCGTCCAGGTAATCGCGTTTGCCGGTATACGCATCGGCCTGCGGTGGTGGGCGCTTGACGCGATACGCGCCTTGTTCGTCGCGATACACCGGACGTTCGCTGTCGAGCGCGGCAAGCGCCCAGCGCGCGCGATCGCAGCGCGCGCGGAGCGCGGCCGACGTTTCGAGCTTGGCTTTGGCGTTAGCCGCGGCCGTGGATTGTTCGGCCTTCGTATCGGCGGCCTTCGCAGCCTCGGCGGCACGCCGGCGCTGAATTTGCTGTTGCGCTTCCTCCGGACTCAACGGCGATGAAGGTTTGTGTAGCTGAAGCGGCACGGCTTTGACACCGCTCGGTGGGGCATCGCCAAAATGCACATGCCCTTCTGCGTCAACCCATCGGTAAGTCGCGGCGTAGGTGGTAACCGATAGGCAGCCGAGCACAAAAAATAGTAACGCTCGGGCATTGGATCGAAATCGATTCATCGTCAACTCTCCTCGGCTCATTGGGACGTCATCTAGTGTCCTGCGCTCACCAATGACCAACCAACATCATCAGCCCCGGTATCCAACACGTGAATACGCCGACGCCGATCGTCGCGAACGGTAACACACGTCCAAATTTGAGCCCCGGGACATAGGCTAAGTAGAACATCAGCCACAGCAAGCCCCATATCACCCACAGATATCCGAAACGTAGATCAGGGCCTTGGAACGCGAGCCACGCGCAGGGCAGCGTGGTTAGCGCCACGAACAGACAAAACCAACCAAACGCGCGCAGATCAAGATCGAACCAGCCACAAATGGCCGCATACAGATACGTAAAGGTAAAGAGAAAGCCCGTGGCGACGAGATAATAATCAGCCGGGGTTTGCGCCCGCACCAGCGAAATGAGTTGCACCACCAAGGCCAGCGCGCCAACCAAGAAATTCAGCACCGCAACCGAGCGGCGTTCAGCGAGGCCAAGCCCGCCGACTCCGTTGACGAAGAGCACCGCGCCAACGTAAAGCAGAATCAGTCCCAGCATTCGTGAATCCTCGAAGTCGGTTCGTTATGCTAGTAGCCTGTCGGACTTTCGCAGAATGCCGGCGTTCAATCCACTCTTAATCCAAGGTATGACGAACTCATGCGCAATTTAATCCTCGGCAGCGTCGTCACCGGCGTACTGATGACTTCCAGTTTGAGTCACGCCGAAGAATCGCTCGACGAAGCGTTGGACAAGGAATTTGGCTCGAGTCGCGTCATCGTCCATCGCACTGCGAAGCCCGAAGATGTGGGCAAGGCGAAACGGAATTCGGCCACCGCCATTTACGAAACAGCGAAGCGGAAATGCAGTTATGAAACCGATCGTCACAAGGATTACTGCCTACGCGAAGCTGAACAGGCGCTCCGCGCCGCCGAATATAAAATTCGCGCCGCGCAGAAAAAGGATTAAGGCCTCTCTAAAAATGAAGACCCCGCCACAGGGCGGGGTCTGCCGGTTTCGCTCGCACTTGTCTGTCGCCAAGCCTCGCACGGGGTAAACCTCCGGAGGCGATGCCTAACAGGATGCCTGGCGACATCACACAGGCTGCTAATAAGTAGCCTTTAGTTTGCCGTGAGTGACGTGCACCGCCCCTCATTACGGCGTTGGCCTCCATTCCTGGAATCCGGCGAGGATGAAATAAGGCCGCACTGAAAGCGTAGACCACGTTGGCGTCGCGCGCCATGTCAATTTTCGATCGTTCGACTGATCTGGTCCGCCCTAGAAATTTTCCTTGAACGGTCGCAGATCGATTTCCTGGGCCCATGCCGAACGCGGTTGACAATGGAGTTGCCAATAAGTCTCGGCGATGGCATCGACATTGAGCAGACCCTCGTCGCCGAGGCGCGCAATTATCTCTGGCATGCGTGTTTTCAACCGTTCGCCGTTGATACCCCCATCGATCACCACATGCGCGACGTGGATACCGAGTGATCCATACTCGCGCGCCATGCTTTGCGCAATCATCCGCAACCCGGATTTGGCCACGGCGAACTGCGCAAAGCCCGGTTTACCGCGCAGACTCGCTGAAGCGCCAGTGAACAACACCGTGCCGCGACCCAACGGCACCAAGCGCCGCGCCGCTTCGCGCCCCACTAAAAAGCCGGCCATGCAGCCGACTCGCCAGAAATCCTCGAATTGCCGTAGCGAGAGTTCGCGAAAGTCGATTTTTTGATTGTTACCAGCATTGAATACCACTACATCGGCAGGCTCGTGGTGCGCATCAGCGCGCATGGCGTGGTCGAATAAGGCCATGATCTGAGCCTCATCGGTGGCATCGGTCACCACCGACTCCGCACTGCCGCCGGCGCTTACGATCGAACGCGCGACTCGCTCGAGCTTGGCCGCGGTGCGGCCAGCGATCAGCACATGATAACCACCGCGCGCGAAGCGTCGACAAACCGCCGCGCCAACCCCTTCTTCCGCCCCGACACCGACGACCACGGCCGTTGGTTTACGCATGATTGACTCCTCGTTGAGTGATTCGGTGCAGCCATGTTCGATTCCTTCGAAGGGTTACGCAAGATCACGCGCGGGGCGGCTTTGTGGTGGGCCCAATGCGTGCTGAACTATGAACGACTGAGCACGCTGACGGCTTTAGTCGCATCTCGATGATGAGCGATTGCGTGCGCTATTCGATGGGCGAACAACCCGCCAAAGATAGCGGCATAAAGGAGTGGTTCGGAGATATCCTTCTTCACCGACATCCAGAAGTGGATGACGCCAAAGATAGCGATTACGTAAACCAAGCGATGCAGGCGCTGCCAGTTGCGCCCGAGACGCCGCACCATCTTGCGGGTGGACGTAACGGCCAGTGGAATCATCATGACCAGCGCCGCCATTCCGATCATGATGTAGGGGCGCTTCATTAAATCACGCACCAGATCCGCCCAGTCGAGCTGCACATCGAGCACCGCGTAGGTTAGCCAATGCAGCATCAAATAACCGAAGGCGAATAGTCCCAACGTGCGCCGATGTCGCACCAGCCAGGTCCAGTGGAGCATGCGCCGTAACGGGGTAATCGCGAGCGTCGCGACCAGCAAGCGCAGAGTCCAATCGCCGAGGAAATGCTCGCCGGCCTTGATGGGATTGGAACCGAAATAACGTGTGTGCAGCAGTAGATCAGACGCGACCGCGAGAATGCCAATTAACATCGGCAGACACGCGAGCACCATCACGCCCAGCCCGAAGAGGCGCGGCTCGCGCAGGGTATGCAGGCGCTGAAGCAACGTTTGTTTGGTCATTCCAACCCGATCTCGCGGTCGCTGTCCAACGCTGGTAGGTTTCTTAATAATTCTTCGCCAAATCCATTCCCGCATACAAACTCGCCACTTCATCGGCATAGCCATTGAACGGCAGGGTCGGACGCTTTAGAAATTCGCCAATGCGGCGTTCCTTGGCCTGGCTCCAGCGCGGATGATCGACCGC
>JAYUEZ010000209.1:0-5609 GCA_043738965.1 Gammaproteobacteria bacterium | reverse complement strand
ATCCGTCGTGGCTTAATTTCGTCGTCAGCGGCAAAGCCCGCGCGACCATTCGACATTACCTTAAAAACCTCCAGCTCGATGAGGCCCGCGCGCTCGGCAAGCGCATGTTGGAACGCGAGCTCAGCAACCAAGGACTGAGCGTGGATCGCCTAGATGCGCAGCACGTGGAAGCGGCGTTAACCACTTTCAAACTCGACGGCCTGGATCGTCTGTACGCTGAAATCGGTCTGGGCAATCGGCTGGCGCCACTGGTCGCGCGCTCGCTGAGCCACGAACAACCCGACCTCGACGCCGGCCCCAAGCGCCGGCGCAAGACCGACCTCGAAGCAACCTCCGCGGCGCCGCCGTTGGTGATCCGCGGGACCGAAGGGATGGTCGTCAATTTCCCCAAGTGCTGTTATCCAATCCCGGGCGACTCCATTATCGGGTTCCTATCCGCCGGCCGCGGAATCGTCGTGCATCAACATTCGTGCCCCAATGTCGCCGAATATCGGAGCGCGCCAGACAAATGGGTTGACGTGCAATGGGCGGCGACGGTCGAGCGCGATTTCAGCGCGGAGTTATCGCTCGATGTGATCAATCGACGCGGCGTGCTCGCGACGGTAGCCTCGGCGATCGCGGACGCCAACGCGAACATCGAAGAAGTCGAAATCAACGAACGCAATGCACGGAATTCAAACATCCGCGTCGTGATCAGTGTGCGCGATCGCAAACACTTAGCCGACGTGATCCGGGCGTTGCGGTTAATTCAGACGGTCGTGCGCGTGGTACGGCGTAAAACGTAGCGTGGCATTTATATATGAGTAAATTCGTGATCGAAACCGCGGCTGCGCCGCGCGCGATAGGCGCGTATTCGCAAGCAGTGCGCGTCGGTCAAACCGTCTATTTATCGGGCCAAATCCCGCTGGTGCCGGCTACCATGGAACTCGTCGGTGGTGACATTCGCTCGCAGATCAGCCAGGTATTCGAAAATCTGCAAGCCGTGGCAACCGCTGCCGGGGGCAACTTAAATGACATCGTCAAGCTTACCGTGTACTTGACCGATCTCGCGAATTTCCCAGCCGTGAATGAACTCATGGCGGAGTATTTCACCGCACCGTATCCGGCGCGCGCGACCGTGCAGATTTCTGCCCTGCCGAAAGGCGCCTTAGTTGAGATTGACGCGATCCTTGTCCACTAGTGGCAGCGCTCGGTAAACGTACCCTCGACGAGCCCGTCACCGCGCTCGCTGGCGTGGGTCCACGGATCGCCGAACGCCTCGCGCGGCTTGGCATCACGGTGATTCGCGATCTGGTTTATCACCTGCCGCTGCGCTATCAGGACCGTACGCGCGTGACGCCCATTGGCGCCTTGCGGCCCAAGCTTGAGGTCGTGATCGAGGGCGCCGTCGAACACAGCCAAGTGCAATTTGGGCGACGGCGTTCGTTGGTGGTGAGCGTCGCCGATTCGACTGGCGTCGCGGCGCTACGGTTCTTCTATTTCAATCGCGAACAGCAGCTGCGTTTCGTGGTGGGTCGCACCGTGCGCTGCTTCGGCGAGGTACGGCGCGGCCCGCACTCGCTGGAATTGATTCACCCCGAATGCCGTGTGCTCGACGAATCGTCAACCGCCACGCTCGACGCTAGCCTGACGCCGATCTATCCGAGCACCGACGGGTTGCATCAAGCGTCGTTGCGTAAACTAACGACACTCGCACTCGAGGTGTTGGTCAACGACACCGACGATTCCGATCAATTGGACGGATTGTTGCGTGAGCTACTAAAACGTGATGTTCGGCTGCCCACCTTGACTCGCGCGTTGGTGTTCGTGCACCGGCCACCGCCCGGCGCCCCGCTCGATGAACTATGGCAAGGCTCGCATCCAGCGCAGCAACGTCTCGCGATCGAAGAGTTACTCGCGCATCAACTGAGTTTGCGCCGCTTGCGGCAACGGACGCAGCGGCTTAGCGCACCGCGGTTCGCGAGCGCGCCTGACTTGCGTCGTCAGGTTCATGAGGCCTTTGGTTTTAAACTAACCAAGGCGCAAGTGCGGGTGATCGGTGAGATCGATCGCGACCTGTCGCGCGCGGTGCCGATGTTGCGGTTACTGCAAGGGGATGTGGGCGCCGGCAAGACCGCCGTGGCCGCCATGGCAGCCACTCGTGCGCTGAAGTCAGGCTATCAAGTCGCGCTGATGGCGCCGACGGAACTCTTGGCCGAGCAACATACGCGTACGCTGACGCGCTGGTTCTCGCCGAGTGCCATCGACGTTTTACCGTTAACCGGCCGATTGCGTGGCGGCCTCAAACGCCAGCATCAAAACCTGCTCAAGGTACCAGCACCGCGCTTGGTGGTTGGCACGCATGCGCTGTTTCAATCGGCGGTGGAATTCGCGCGACTCGGCCTCGTCATTGTGGATGAGCAACACCGCTTCGGCGTTGATCAACGTTTGGCGCTGTTGGAGAAAGGCGCGCAAGGGAATTTTCGCCCGCACCAATTGATCATGACCGCTACTCCAATTCCACGCACCTTGGCGATGACAGCCTACGCCGATCTCGATATTTCGATTCTCGACGAATTACCGCCGAATCGGCGGCCGGTCACCACCACCGTGATCCCGGAGACGCGCCGCGACGAAGTGATAGCGCGGGTGCGCGAAGCAAGCGCGCAGAGGCGTCAGACGTACTGGGTCTGCCCCTTAATCGATGAATCCGACATGCTCGACTCGCAAGCCGCGACCGATACCGCGGCCGAACTCAGCACCGCGCTCACCCCGTTACGCGTCGGACTCATTCATGGCCGCTTGAAAGACGCTGCCAAACTCGACGTGATGCAGGCTTTCGTTCAAGGCGCGATTGACCTGCTAGTAGCGACCACCGTGATCGAAGTAGGTGTCGATGTCCCCAATGCCAGTTTAATGATCATCGAAAACGCCGAACGACTGGGCTTATCACAGCTCCATCAACTGCGCGGCCGAGTCGGGCGCGGCAACGCCCAATCCGCCTGCGTCCTGCTCTACAAAGGGCCGCTCAGCGACACCGCGCGCCATCGCTTGCAGACCATGCGCGAAACCAATGATGGCTTTGAAATCGCCGAGCGCGACCTGACACTCCGCGGCCCCGGGGAAGTATTGGGCACGCGTCAAACCGGAATGGCGGAGTTCAAGATTGCGGACTTAAGTCGCGATCGTGGCCTGTTGCCGATGGTTCGCGAACTCGCCGACCGTGTGTTGTCTAGCGCGCCGAACTTGGCGGATCGGTTGATTCGGCGCTGGTTGGTCGATCGCGTGGACTACGCCAAGGTATGAACTACGGTCGCCCTCGCCCGCATTTACGTGAACGCGCGCGGGCTTATGCCGAACTGATGCGGCTGCACCGGCCAATCGGCGTACTGCTGTTGTTGTGGCCGGCACTGTGGGCGTTATGGATTGCGGCGCACGGCATGCCAGATCCGTATGTGCTCGCGGTGTTTTTGCTCGGCACGGTGCTGATGCGCTCGGCGGGGTGCGTGATCAACGATTTTGCCGATCGCGAGTTCGATAGTCGCGTGGCGCGCACCGCCAAACGCCCGTTGGCGACAGGAGTCGTCTCCGAGCGCGAAGCGGCGCGCCTGTTCACGGCGCTGATTGCCGCGTCGGGACTGCTCGTTCTCACGCTCAATCGCGCGACGCTCTATTTGTCGTTCGCGGCGGTGGCGTTGGCCGTCATCTATCCGTTCATGAAACGCTACACGTACTTACCGCAAGTTTATTTGGGCGCGGCGTTTGGCTGGGCCGTGCCGATGGCGTTCACCGCAGTGACGGGAGGCGTGCCGCCGCTCGCGTGGTTGTTACTGACGGCGGTAATTCTGTGGGTGCTCGTTTATGACACCGAATATGCGATGGTTGATCGGGCCGATGATTTAAAGATCGGCATTAAATCGACCGCCATTTTGTTTGACGATGCCGATCGCGTCATCATCGGCGCGCTGCAAGGAATGTTTATTCTCGATTTGATATTAATTGGCCGCCAATCCGAGATGGCGAGTCCGTTCTACCTAAGCCTGGCCGTTGCCAGCGCGCTGTTTGGCTATCAGCAAATGTTAATTTATCGCCGCGACCCGGCGCGCTGCTTCGCCGCGTTTATGAACAATAACTGGGTTGGGCTCGCAATCTTTGTCGGGATCGTCATCAGCTATTGGCGGTATCCACCGTCAATGTAAAGGCTGGACATTCAACTTGGTTTGTACACCTTGAAGGTACTGTAAGCCCAGGGCTTGCGCCGCGGCGATGCCAGTAGCGTCGAGCTGGGCGGTGACCAACGCAAGATTATCGGGCGCCCGTGGATGATTCAGCTGTTGCGCGGCGTAAAACCAGGCATAGGCCGATTCTAAATCTTGATTGACCCCTTGGCCTTCGGCGTAGAGACAACCGAGATTGATTTCGGCATCGGTATTGCCGTGTTCCGCCGCGCGCGTATACCACTGCACGGCGCGCGCGAGATCTTTCGGCCATGCTTCGCCGCGTTCGAACAACAGCGCAAGCGTGAGTGCCGCTGGGGTATAGCCGGCATCCGCCGCGCGCACGTAAAGGGCTTCCGATTTGGCCTGATCCTGGGGCACGCCCTGCCCTGTGCGATACAGCCGCGCCAAATTGAAGGCGGCGCGCGCGTCGCCCTGACCAGCCGCCCGGTCATACCAGTTGGCGGCTTCGGCATACGATCGCGCGACCCCACGCCCGGATTCGAACAGTCGCGCATACGCGAACGTGGCGCCGAGGTGGCCACGGCTCGCCGCGCGCTGTAACCAGCCGGCCGCCGCTTTGGGATCCCGCGCGATGCCACTGCCGCGCAAATACATCAGCGCGACGTTGTATTGGGCTTCAATATCGCCGTCTTCGGCGAATTGCCGGTAACGCGCGACGGCATCGGTATCGCCGGCTTCAGCGGCACGGGCAAACCACTCGCGCGCGAGGTTGTCGTCGCGCGTCACGCCCTGACCTTTTAAATAGATCAAACCCAGTTGATATTGGGCCTTGGCGTAGCCTTGCTCGCCACTTTGTCCGAACCATTTCAGCGCCAGCGCCGGATTGGCCGCGACGCCTTCGCCGTTCTGAACCATCAAACCAAGCGCGAACTGCGCGCGCGCGTCGCCACGACCCGCACTGTCACTAAACACCGCCAGCGCGCCCGCATAATCAGCGCGCTTGTACGCCGCGACACCAGCGGCAAAATCAGCCGCCCTGCCACTCTCGATCACGCCGCACAAGGCCAGCGCCAAGACGGCCCACCGCGTCAACCGGTTGCCGCCTTGCGCAGTTTGCTTGGAGGGATTCATGCCCATGCAGACTGTAGCGGCAACGCGGCTTAAATCTTCGACGCGTGGTGCCGCTAATAACAATCCCGAGCACCGAATGGAGGCCGCAGTGAACGAACTAGTCCGCGATTGGATGACGGCGAACGTAATTTCCGTACCCCCGTCCGCCTCGATCGATGAAGCAGATCTCATCATGCAAAATCGCGGCATCCGGCGACTCGCCGTAATCGACGGCGACGATTTGGCGGGGATCTTGAGCCAGGGCGACGTGCGCGCGGCGAAAGCCACGGCCTCGGCGAATCGTGGCGAATTCGTGACAGTGCCGACGGTTGGCGCCAT
>JAYUEZ010000208.1:0-5616 GCA_043738965.1 Gammaproteobacteria bacterium | reverse complement strand
GCTGAAATCCACCGGTGTCGACACGCCGTTGAAGTCCTGCGGGGTGGCCTGACCGATGGGGACAGGCACATGCGCAAACGCGCCGCTCGCGATCACCTGGGGATCGACCATGATGTCGTCAATCGAATTGATCGGTGCCCACCACACATCATGCTGGCGGAAAATCGTCGCCCACTCGTCCCGCGTGCGGCCTGCAGCGAGGGCGTCAAAGGCGAGCACGAGCGCTTCGGCATTGCGCCGGCGTTCGCGGGGCGACGAGAAACGCTCATCATTCAGTAGCTCGGGGCAGCCCAAGGCTTCGACCACGCCAGGCCAGTGCCGCTGCGACTCCGCACCGACCAGCCAGAACCATTTGCCGTCGCCGGCACAGTAGGAATTCATCAGCGGATTTTGCGGTTTCTGGCGCGATTGCGGCGAGGCCGCCCGCCCGAGCCCCACGCGCGCGGCCACATCCATCCCGATACTGTAGATCCCAGCGCGCAGCAGTGAGGTGGAGACCAACTGGCCTTGACCTGTGCGTTCGCGGTGAAACAGGGCGCCCATGATCCCTGACACCATCGTGATGGCCGTGACGTTGTCGCCGAGTCCGCCCGGGAGCACGGGCGGCGCCGTGCCCTTCGGGGTGGCACGCTCGGCCAGCCCGCTGCGTCCGGAGTAGGCCGCCATGTCGTAACCCGGCGCATCGCAATCCGGTCCTTCGAGTCCGTACGCCGTCAAGCTGGCGTAAACCAGCGCCGGGTGTCGCGCCAGCAGCGTGGCGTGGTCGAGTCCCACCCGTTCGAGAAATTTCGGGCGCATGTTGGTGACAAACACGTCGGCGGTCGCCACCAGTCGGTGCACGAGCGCCATGCCGTCCGCATGATTGACGTCCAGCGCAATGCTCTTCTTGCCGCGGTTGTAGAGGTCGAAGGGCGGGCAGCGATCTTCATCCAAGCCATAGACGGCGCCGAACAATCGGCGCATCGGATCGCCCGTCGGCATCTCGAGTTTCACGACTTCGGCGCCCCAATCGGCGAGGATGCCCGCAGTGGCCGGACCGGCGACCCACATGCCCATCTCCACCACGCGAATGCCTTTGAGCAGGCTCATGTCGCGGCCCTGCCGCGAAACACCGGCGGCCGTTTTTCCATGAAGGCACGCGGACCTTCCCGGGCGTCCTCCATCATCGCGTTCTCCTTTGTGCAGCGGGTTTCCACCGCAAAGGCCTCAGTAAACGGAAGACCGCTGGAGCACACCATCGCTTCCTTCGTCTTCTCGAGCGCGACCGGTGCGCCGAGGCAGACGCGGCGCGCCAGATCGAGCGCCGTGGCCATGACCTGATCGGGCGCCACGACCCGGTTGACGAGACCCATCGCAAGCGCCTGATTGGCGCTGATCGGCTCCGCGAGCAACATGAGTTCCATCGCATGCGCCCACGAGACTTGACGGGCCATGCGCACGAGCGATCCGCCGCTGGCAATCAACCCGCGACGGACCTCGGTGACCGCCAAGGTCGCTTCGCTCGACATCACACGCAGATCGGTGGCGAGCACAAATTCGGCGCCGCCGGCATGGGCATGCCCGTTAATCGCAGCGATCACCGGCTTGAAGAAGCTCGCGTGGCGCAGCAGCGCCGCATGCAGTTGCTTGCGGTCGGCGGCAAAGCGCGTTTCCCATTCATCCGCTGGCAGTCGAGTTTTCATCATCAGCGGGATCAGGCTGCCCAGGTCGCCGCCGGAGGAAAACGCCTGCTCGCCGGCGCCGGTCACCACGACTGCGCGGATGGTGTGATCGCTAGCCGCCTCTTGCCAGAATTCAGCGAGCCGCACCACCATTTCCGGGGACAGGGCGTTACGCTTTTCGGGGCGATTCAGCGTGACGACGGCAATGCCGTCGTGTTGTTCCGTGAGAATATGCGGCATGGAGATCACTCGATTGAATAAAGCTGCCTCGACGTCGGTCAACGCACCGCGTTGGGCGGTTCAAGAAAAATCTACAATTAACAGCGGGCCTAATCCTGGCCGAATGAATCCACAGCTGCAATGGGAGCGATGAGCATGATGATTCTGGATGGTATCCGCGTGCTCGATTTCACGCAGTATCTGGCGGGGCCGACCGTCACGCGACTGATGGCGGAGATGGGCGCCGAGATAATCAAGGTAGAGATCGCGCCGCTTGGTGATCCCTCGCGCGGCTTGCCACTCACCGACCGCAACCGCAGTGGTTACTTCGTCCAGCAGAACCGTGGTAAGCAAAGCCTCTGCCTCGATCTCAGGCAACCGGAAGCCTTGACGATTCTGCGCGAACTGGCGAGCAAGGTTGACGTGGTGGTTGAAAACTTCGGGCCGGGAGTGATGGAAAAGCGCGGGCTAGCTTATGCGGACCTGCGCGCGATCAAACCGGACATCATCATGGCCTCGGTGTCGGCGTATGGACGGGAAAGCACGCTTTCACACAAGACCGGCTACGACTGGGCAGCACAGGCCTTCGCCGGCCTCATGCACATGACAGGCGATCCCAAGGGTCCACCGATGCCGATGGGCTTCGCGGTGGGTGACATCGGTAGCGGCGTGCACGCCTTCTCGGCGATAGGCTTCGCGCTTTTTCACCGTGGTCGTACTGGGCAGGGCCAGTGGCTGGATCTCAGCATGGTGGATGCCATGTTCCACATGCAGGACATTGCGCTCCAGGCGCATACGCTGAGCAACGGGACCTTCATGCCGAACCGGATGGGCAATCATCATTCGCTCGTCTGTCCCTTCGGCGTGTTCAAGGGACCGAGCGGCTACCTGGTCATTCTTGCCCTTCAACCCCAATGGAAGAATGTATGCGCGGCGCTCGGCCAGCCTGAACTCGAACAGGATCCCCGCTTTGCGCAAGCCGACCGCCGCGCGGCCAATCAGCGTGAACTAATCGCGCTCATCGAGGCGTGGCTGACCAATTTTCCAGATAACACCGCCGTGCTGGCCCATTTAGAACAGCACCGCGTCCCCTCCGCACCGGTGCTAAATCCCATTGAAGCAATCGAGCATCCCTACTTTCTGGAGCGAGGAATGGTGCGGTTTATCGAGGATCCGATCCTTGGACCGCTCGCGATACCGGGCTTCCCGTTGCGCTTTTCTGCCCAGCCGGAGCGTCCAGACCTCGTCGCACCGTTACTCGGTCAGCACAATTCCGCAGTCCTGTCCCGCGTACTCGACTATGCGCCTGAACGAATTTCCGCACTGGCCGCACAAGGGGTGCTGGCCGCGGGCGATCGGTAAGTTTGCGCCCGGCTGCCGTGCACCCGGGGTCAAGCGGCAGTTCATCAATTTTCCAACGCCACTTCCGCCCCGCTGCCGGTATGTTTCTCACAAACGACCTGCAGCAATAAACTGCACAATGACTATCAACTGACACTGTTCTACTACCCCGCTGCTTGCGGCAGGGTCGTTTATTTCCTCCATCTTGTTTGCCGCAAATTCACGCGCGATCGTTCGCGCGTGAGACTGGATTTAAGAATAGCGTTTAGTGGGACGTAGTCACCGTTGTCCGCTTTTCGACGGCGGAGCTGCCCCCGTTTGACCCATCCGTAGTACGCTCCTGTTCGACAGTGCTTTTTGTACCGTCCGGGCTCTCCACCGAGGTCGAAGAACTGGAGCGCGACTCTCCGGTAACCGGATCTTTGCTGTTATACGTTTGACTCTTTTTGATGACATTCCCGTGCTCGTCCACCTGCTCCTGGGTGCGAGTTGAGCTGTACACAGGGTTTGCCGGTGCCACCGTAGTCGTCGTTGAATGCGTGCTGATCTCCGAGGAAGTCGTCTCGGCGCTTGCAAGCGAACTGATAAGCGCCAGCGCAACAGCGCTGGCTAGCAATGTTTTCTGCATGGTCGTCTCCTAATTGGTCAATGAAAGCGATGCGCAGTCAGTATGGCGGTGGCGGAGCGTAGTGTCGGTGCGTTGACGCGCATACCAAATCGGAACGCATCCTCTCTCCTACCGGAAGAACTTTCTAATGTGTGTCTTCGTACAGACGTCGATTGCGAACGCGCCAGACACTGCGTTCGAACTCTATTGTTGAAGTGCGCACAGCTGGGAGAGCGAAATGAGCGAGCATGTCTATAAGAAAATAGAAATCACGGGAAGTTCGACCGAAAGCTCCGATAAAGCGGTGCGTAACGCGATCGCCAAGGCCACGAAGTCGATTAAGCACATGGATTGGTTTGAAGTTGTCGAGACGCGCGGCCAAGTCGAGAAGGGCAAGGTCGCCTTCTGGCAGGTGACGATAAAACTTGGTTTCCGCCTGGAAAATTGAGTTTTAGTGGCGGAGTATCAACTAGCGACACGCAGCGCGAATGCTGACGCGCCGTGTCGCTGTTCGATTTCGGAGTCCATGCGTCGTGCGCTGTACGGCGCCATCATCGCCGTCTTGATTGTTCCGGTTGCCGCGCACCCCGAAAACCAAGCCGGCGACCAGGCCGAATGTCTTGCGCGCGAAGCGGCCAAGGGGCACCACCAGTCCTCGAGCAAACTGATCTGCCAGCTCCGGCAAGTGTTTCAGAATCGCATTCACAACAAGCCCGATGCCGAGCCGGTTGAGATGACCGTGGGCTCGCCACCGATGATCTCCGACGATACCGATACCCCGGGGCCCGGTATCTGGGAGGTCAACCTGGTGCTCGACGGCGCATGGTCACGCGATCGGCGCTCGTTCGAAACGCCGCTCGTCGATTTCAACTACGGCATCGGCGAGCGTTTGCAGCTGAAGTACGAAGTGCCCTATGCGATCGAACACAGCACCGAGCGCGACGCCACGGGTGAGCGCATAAGGGTAAGCGAGCGCGGCGTCGGCGACTCGATTGTGGGATTAAAATACCGATTCTACGATGACGAGGAGCGCGGCTTTTCCCTCGGCATCTATCCCCAGGTTCGATTCCGCACGCCGGGCGCGCGGCGCGCGCTCTCCGCGGGTGGAACTTCGTTCATCCTGCCATTGCTGCTGACCAAGGAATTCGCGAGTTTTTCGATCACCGCTGATCTAGGCGTCGAGCGCTCGACCTTAGAAGATCACAGCGATTATTTCGCGAGCGTCGGCCTCGGCACCCGCATCACCGACCGGCTGGCGGTGATGGTCGAGATTGCGGGCGAGAGTCTGCGTGACCCTGATGCGCGACGCTGCATTGTCAACCTGGGTTTGCGCCGCAAGCTCAACGACAAGCAGACCTTACTCGCCTCGATCGGGCACGACCTACACGCGCCCGGGACACCTTCTACCTACGTCACGCTCGCTTACCAACGCGTGTTTGGGGATTGAGTACAGAGCCGGCGATTTAGATCGTGATTCCAGCGTAAGAGGCCGTGTGAAAACTCATTGAGAGAAGCGCGCGGCGCGATGGAGCAAGCCATCACGCGCTGATTCTCCGACGGCCTGCACTATTTGCGCTCTTGTATTTAGGGAAAGCTCTGCACTTTTGCAGAGCTTCCTTAGGTCTTCTTTCCTCCCACCAACAGTAATCCACCAACGACCAGCGCGCTCACCCCAGCCCACACGGGTACGTTGAACCGTTGCTTTTCATCGACCGAAAAATGCACCGGGCCGACGTCCGCTTGATGAGTTTCCTTGGTGTAACTGAAGCCGCCATACGCGAGGCCTAG
>JAYUEZ010000207.1:0-5624 GCA_043738965.1 Gammaproteobacteria bacterium | reverse complement strand
CGACTTGGATCGTGCGTGCGCGATCAGCCGCCGAGATGCCGGTCGTTACCCCTTCGGCGGCTTCAATCGACACCGTAAAATTCGTGCGATGGGTGTAGAACGTCTCGTGGACCATCAACGGCAGGTTCAGTTGCCGGCAGCGCGCTTCGGTTAGCGTCAAGCAGATGAGACCACGACCATAACGCGCCATGAAATTCACGTGCTCGGCCGTGCAATGATTGGCGGAAATGACGAAATCGCCTTCGTTCTCGCGATCCTCGTCGTCCATCATGATCACCATGCGACCGTTGCGCAGGTCATCGAGAATTTCGCTGGTGGTGTTTAGGGCCATGGGTCAGTCTTTGCGTGAAAGCGTTTTTTGCGCGCGAGCCGGCCGGATTAATTTGAACCGAAGCCTGCCCCCCGGAGTATATCGTGCGTGAGGCCGGGTGTGGGCGCTGCGAATTGGAGCGCCAGCTGTTCGAGATAGCGCGCGATTAAATCCACTTCAAGATTAACCGTGCTGCCCACGTGTAACGCGTTCAACGTGGTTTCAGTCAACGTGTGCGGGATTATCAAAAGCTCGAATTCATCACCCGCCGCGGCGTTCACCGTCAAACTCACGCCATCCACGCAGATTGAGCCCTTGGTCGCGATATAACGCGTCAGCGCGGGCGGCGGGCGCACACGAAAGAACACGAATTCGGCGCGCGTTTCGCGCGCGACCACCGTGCCCACACCATCGACATGCCCGCTGACCAAATGCCCGCCGAGCCGATCGGACAAGCGCAGTGCCTTTTCCAGGTTGACCGGGCTGCCGATGGCAAGCGCGCCAAGCGCCGTGCAAGCGAGTGTTTCGGGCGACACATCAACCGCGAAGCGACCTGGCGCAAAGTCCGTCACGGTTAAACAGGCACCCGACACGGCGATGCTGTCACCGAGTTTCACGTCGGACAAATCGAGCGCGCCCGAATCAACGGACATGCGCACGGCGGCGCACCTTTTTTGCAGTGTTTGTATTCGACCGATGGCTTGGATAATGCCCGTGAACATCGTGGCACTATCAATTAAACCCCGCCTAAGCGTCAAGCCACCGCGGGCGCCAGCGTGAGTCTGCGGTCTGGACCAATCGCCACGGATTCCAGCGTGCGGAAACGCGGTGCGTTCGCGAGCGTCGTTAGCGCTGGCCATAAAAACGCAGCGCGCGCGGTCGGGCCTAGCAACACGGGCGCGATATAGAGCACCAACTCGTCCACCAGGCCCGCGTCGAGCAAGCTTCCAACCAGCGTTGGGCCGGCTTCGATCAGCACTTCGTTGACTTCAAGTTCGTGTAAGCGAGTGAGGACCGCGCTTAACTCGCCACCTCCCGCATTCGTCAACGGTTCGATAGTGGCGCCGCGCTTGGAGAGCGCGTGGCTCAGCGCCGGGTCAGTGTTGGCGGTGAAGATTCGTACCTCACCTGGCACGTCAAACAAACGCGCCGACGGCGGCGTACGCAAGCGCCGATCAATCACCACGCGCGGTGGCGGCCGGCCCGCGATATCGAAGCGTGGATCGCGCACGTTAAGTGCGGGATCATCGGCCAATACCGTTCCACTGCCCGTTAAAATCGCACCGGCCGACGCGCGCAAGCGTTGGACATCAGCGCGTGATTCCTCGCTCGTTATCCATTGACTTTGACCATCCGCCAGCGCGATCTTGGCGTCTAGGCTCATACCAATCTTGACCGTGACGAAGGGTCGGGCGCGCTCACAACGCAAAAAGAAGCCGCGATTCAACGCGCGTGCCTCAACGCTCAAGGCCCCACAGTCGACAGCAATCCCAGCCGCGGCGAGTTTGGCGGCGCCACCGCGCGCCGTACAGTGCGGATCGGCAACCGCATAAACCACGCGAGTGACGCGCGCCGCGATTAGTGCCTCGGAGCACGGCGGCGTGCGACCCTGGTGATTACAGGGTTCTAACGTGACATAGACGGTCGCGCCAGCGGCTGCGTTACCTGCGGCGCGCAACGCTTCGACTTCAGCATGCGCTTCACCAGCGCGGTAATGGAAACCTTCACCAACAACCGCGCCGTCTTTGACGATGACGCAGCCAACGCGTGGATTAGGGCGGGTTGTGTAGAGGCCGCGTCGCGCGAGTTTGAGCGCACGCGCCATATGCAGATGGTCGGCGGGATCGGTCATTAGTGCCTGATGAAAACCGCTCTAGCCACCAATAGTGATTCGATTCGGTGCGGATTGTTGGCCGGGGTATTTTTTTCCTCATTCCGGCCCTCTCCCGCAGGGCGCGTGGCAGCGGGTCGTTTCGCGCCGCATCGACCATCGCGGTCCGCTCCCCCTTGCGGGAGAGAGTTAGGGTGAGGGGGGAAGTAGTGCATTGCTATTGGTTACCCATCACCCCTAGCCTCTCACAACACTGGCCCAAACATGATCTACGCGCACTAACGCTTGCGCTTCGGACCTTCGCCCGGGATCAAATCCAATTGCTGTTCGCGCAGATCGGGCGGGAGCTCGTTCTCCAACCGTTCGATTTCTTCCAAAAACGCGCGGACATCTTCAAAGCTGCGATAGACGGAGGCAAAACGCACGTAGGCCACTTGATCGAGCCCGCGCAACACGTCCATGACCATTTCCCCGATCCGCCGCGAGTCGATCTCGCGCTCACCCGTTTCCCGAATGCGGCGTTTAACTTGGTTGATGCCGGCCTCGACGCGCTCCATCGCGACTGGCCGTTTTTCCAAGGCTTTTAAGAATCCGCCGCGCAGTTTTTCTTCGTTAAACGTCTCGCGCCGACCGTCGGATTTAGCCACCCGAGGCAAACTTAACTCGGCGGTTTCATAGGTGGTAAACCGCGCCTTGCATTCCATGCATTCACGTCGCCGCCGGATCTGATCACCTTCGCCTAATAAGCGCGAATCGATGACCCGCGTGTCGTTATGCGAACAGAACGGACAATGCATGGCAGTTGCTCAACCGTAGACCGGAAATTGCCGACAAAGGTCCGTCACTTTGCCGCGCACGGTCGTGAGGGTTTTCGGATCGTCGATGTGATCCAGCACATCGCACATCCAACCGCCCAGCGCGCGCGCTTCGGCTTCTTGGCAGCCGCGCGTCGTCATCGCCGGCGTACCGACTCGAATACCGCTGGTTACAAACGGCGATTGCGGATCGTTCGGCACCGTATTCTTGTTGACCGTGATATGGGCCGCGCCCAACGCGGCGTCCGCGGATTTGCCGGTCAAACCCTTCGCCACCAAGTCGACTAGAAACAGATGATTGTCGGTGCCACCAGAAACGACATCGTAGCCACGCGCAAGAAAGGTCTCGGCCATCGCGCGCGCGTTTTTAAGCACCTGCTCCTGATAACTCTTGAACTCGGGCGCCATCGCTTCTTTCAGCGCCACGGCCTTGGCCGCGATGATGTGCATGAGCGGCCCGCCCTGGATGCCAGGAAACACCGCGGAATTGACCTTCTTCGCCAATTCTTCGTTGTGTTTGCCGAGGATTAGACCGCTCCGCGGACCACGTAACGTTTTGTGCGTGGTGGTGGTCGTCATATCCGCCAACTGCACGGGACTAGGATAGAGACCCACCGCGATTAAGCCCGCGACATGCGCGATATCCGAAACCAGATAGGCGCCGACACTGTCCGCAATTTCACGGAATCGCGCCCAGTCGACCACCCGCGAATAGGCCGAAAATCCGGTCATGATCATGCGTGGTTTATGCTCTGCCGCGAGGCGCGCAGCTTGGGCGTAGTCAATGCGACCAGTCGCGGGATCGAGTCCGTATTGCACGGCGCGATAAGTGCGCCCCGAAAAATTGACACCGGCGCCATGGGTGAGATGTCCACCATGCGCGAGACTCATGCCGAGCACGCAATCTCCGGCGTTCAATAGCGCGAGATATACCGCGCCGTTCGCTTGCGATCCCGAATGCGGTTGGACGTTGGCGTAATCCGCGCCGAATAAGACTTTGGCGCGATCGATGGCGAGTTGCTCCACCACATCAACATGTTCGCAGCCGCCGTAGTAGCGCTTGCCCGGATAACCTTCCGCGTACTTGTTGGTTAACAACGTACCTGCTGCTTCGAGCACCCGCGGACTGGTGTAGTTCTCGGAGGCAATGAGTTCGATGTGATCTTCCTGACGCTGGCATTCGGCCGCGATGGCGTTGGCGAGTTCAGGATCGAAACTCGCGATCCGCATGTCCTTCGGAAACATTGGTCAGTCCTCTTTGAAAGGCGCTAGTAAAATTTGGGGGTATCTTTACCCCTCACCCCGGCCCTCTCCCTCAAGAGCGAGGGAGTAGTCGTCTTATCCCCTCCCCCCTCGCGAGTGAGGGGGGTGCACACGCGAGCAGGCGTACCTCCGACGCGCCCGCATTATTCCTTAATCGAGGATTTCACTCAATGCAACTTAGTTCAATTTTAGACCTTGTAATTTAGACACTTATGGCCTCGCGTGTCGCGCGAAATTAAGCCCGAAGTCGATCCAGAATAGACGCGCTTGGCCGCTAACTTCCACCTATGCCGGCAACCTCACTAGAACGTACCCAACGCAATCCGCGGCACCACGCGATCGAGAATCGCTTGGTCACCGTCACGCGTGACCGCTTACGTCGAGTATTCGAAAGCTTGCTGCCCCGTCAACAAGAAGTGCTGCATCTGGTGCCGCTGCTATTTCATCAGAACTATCCGTTATTGCCGGGTTATGCGGGGCAAGAGACACCGGCTGGGGTCGCCGACTACAACCCAACGCGGACCGCGCTGGCCGCCGCGCGCCGCCATGCCAAGACCTTTCACTACGAACCACGGGCACCGCGCTGGTTTGCTCTCCGCGGCCTCTATTTGATGGGCAGCGCGGGCACCATCGCCTACTCGCGCGACAGTGATCTCGATATTTGGGTATGTCATGACCCCGATCTGAAGCCGGAGGAAGTCGACAAACTCCAAGCCAAGGCGAGTTTGATCGAAGCCTTTGCCCTAACCCAAGGGCTCGAAATGCATTTCTTTGTATTCAACGCCGAGCGCTTCAAGCGTGGCGAAACGCTAGGGCTTTCGGACGAAAGCAGCGGCAGTTCGCAACACTACTTATTGCTTGATGAGTTCTATCGCTCCGGTCTCCTACTCGCGGGTTTAAAGCCGCTGTGGTGGTTTGTGCCGCCCGCTGACGAGGGGCGTTACGATGAGTTCGTGACAATGGCCGCGCGTCAACGCCGGATTGCACTACGTAGTTATGTCGACTTTGGGGGTCTACCGACGGTACCGCCCGCTGAATTTTTCGGGGCCGCGGTGTGGCAGCTCTACAAGAGCATCGAGTCACCGTACAAATCAGTGATGAAGTTGCTACTGATGGAGACCTACGCTGCCGAATATCCGAATAGCTTGTTGTTGAGTCATCGCTACAAATCGGCGCTGACCACCGATAAGGTCACGCTCGATGATCTCGATCCGTACATCGCGATGTACCGCAAGGTCGAGGAATATCTGTTGGCGCGCAACGACACCGAGCGTCTACGCCTATTGCGTCGTGCTTTTTACATCAAGACTAGTGAGCGTTTGAGCGCGCCGGTCGATGCACGGGCCCCTACTTGGCGGCGCTCCTTGATTGAAGATCTGAGTCGCGACTGGGGCTGGACATCGGA
>JAYUEZ010000206.1:0-5647 GCA_043738965.1 Gammaproteobacteria bacterium | reverse complement strand
GCGCGGTGGTCGCGGCCAATCAAAAGCTCATCGACAAGGAGCTGGACGGTAAGGTCTGGATTGACCGTATTGAATTCATCGAGTTGTTCGAGGATGTCGCGATCTCGGCCTGCGCCGCGCTCCGCCGAGTGTTGCAAAACCAAGCACTGGCGGCGTCGGTGACATGGCCGGAGCAAGTCGTGGTGGATGGTCATGCGGGCCGGCGTCGAGTGCGCTTCGATGAAGCGCCGGGTTGGTGGCAGCGCTTGGAAATCACCGAGGATCCAGACCGCGCTGGCTTATTGCGATTTATCTACGCCTCGGATCGGGCACGGGCCGAAGAGACCCTGGCGACGGGGCAGCTTGCACTCGCCGATGCCTTTATTCGCGAAGCATCGCAGTCGGCCACCGCGAATGAAGAAGCTTCACGCACACTTTTTGAAATGCTGTTGCCGATACGGCTAAAAGAAATGGCGCCGCGCCAATCCGATCTCGTGATCTTGGTGGATACGCATTCGGCGCGTTATCCGTGGGAATTGCTTGAAAACCGCTGGAGCGAGAACGGTCGTCCGCCGGCGGTGAACGCGGGATTAGTGCGGCAGTTAAAAACACGGGAGTTTCGCGGGACCCCGCTGTTTGCGACCGAGGCGAAAGCGCTGGTGATCGGCAATCCAGCACTTAATTGGGCGCTTTTCAGTGATCTCCCAGGCGCACGCAGTGAGGCCCAACAAGTCGTCAAGCTACTCGGCGACCGACATTACGAAGTCACCGGCTGTGTGGACGCGACGTTCGAAGTCATTGTGAAGAGCTTGCATCGCGACGCGTATCGGATTATCCATTTTGCCGGACATGGGGTGCACGATTTTCCGTCGCGCGAACTCGTTAACGGGAGCGTGACCCAATCTCCCACCGCGGCGCGTGACGATGAGCGAACGGTTTCTGGCATGGTGATTGGCAACGGCGCGATTCTGACGCCGGGCGATGTACAACAGATGCGTTGGGTACCCGAGCTCGTCTTTATTAATTGTTGCCATCTCGGGCAAACGTTGACCAAACGATCATCCGATCACGCCGGTCTCGCGGCTAATTTGGGCGTGGAGTTTATTTCGATGGGTGCGCGCGCCGTGGTTGCCGCGGGCTGGGCGGTGGACGATGCGGCAGGGCAGAAATTCGCGGAAACGTTCTACGCGCGAATGCTAGAGGGCGAAGCCTTTGGCGACGCCGTGCGCGCGGCGCGCGAGGAAATCTGGCGCGCTTTCCCTGGCGTCAACACCTGGGGCGCGTATCAATGCTATGGCGATCACGACTTTCGTCTGCACAAGGATGGCAGCACGCGCCCGACGGTGTTACAGCTCTATCACGCCCCGGCCGAATTCGTGGTCGATCTCGAAAATTATGCGCGCGCATTGGAAGCGAACGAGACATCGTCGAAATCGGTTATCCAAGCCGGCGCGGATTTAGCGACTTTTATCGCGCGCATTCCCCCGCCTCAAGGCGTGCCGTGGCTTGCTCGCGCCGATGTACAAGCGGCGCTCGGTTTCGCGTACGGCGAAGCTAAACTCTGGGACAAGGCGATCACCTGCCTGCAAGCTGCGTTGCTGGCCAACGCAGGCGACTGTCCGCTGCGTGTGATCGAGCAGCACGCGAATTATTCCGTCTGTTTAGCGACCGACGAGTGGGAGATTTTTGAACGTCAGCCGCAATCGGACCGGCGCGACCGCGCCACAGCCTATGCGAGTTGTGTGACGCAAATTGAAACGGCGATCGCCGAACTCACTCGACTATCCACCCGGGCCGCGACGGCCGAGCGCCATGAGTTACTTGGCAGCGCGTACAAGCGTCTCGCGACTGTGCTTGAATCGAAGCCGGCGCGGCAGCGTGCGCTCGTGAAGATGGCCGCGCATTATCGTACGGCGTTTGAATTCAATCCGGATCGCGACCAGGTTTATCCGTTTACGAATTGGGCCACCGCGCAACTGCTCGTGACCTGGACGCACCCCGGATCGCAGCCTGCGCTACTCGAATCATTGACGACCGACGCGGCGCGAGTGACGCGAACGCTCGACGCACGTGAACTTGAGGAGCCCGATTTTTGGAATAGTGCAGGACACGGCGATGTCGCCTTGGTTCAACTACTCGCGTATGCGCTCACCGCAAAGCCGGCAACGCCACGCGCCAAGGGCAAACGCCGCACGACTTCTGTCGGCGCCTTATCTAGCGACGCCTTGGAAGCCGAAATAATTGCGGACTATGAACGCGCAATCGAGCGCGGCGCGAGCCCGCGGCAGCGCGCGGCGATCATCGACAATATTGATTTTCTGCTTGATATGCTGGGATCGCGCGCGGCGGATTTGCGCGCGAGTTTGGAGCGAATAAGCGCGCAGTTATGATGGGGATACGCGTGACAAAGCACAACGTCCTCGAGCTCTTTCTAAACGGTGTTACGAGTACGTTGTAATGGAGTCGAGGGATTCGAAGAAATTAGACGACATTTCCAATCAGGACCAACACGATGAATAAAGAAAAGATGAAGAACATGGCCGATCGCGTCTTTCGCGATATGGCCGGTGGCATGGCGGTGGGACTTGCCCATGTCGGCACTCAAACTGGCCTGTTCAAGGCGATGGATGGCAAAGGTGCCATGACCATTGGTGACGTCGTGTCGGCAAGCGGCCTCCAGGCGCGCTACGTCGAAGAATGGTTAAAAGGCATGGTCGCTGCCGGTTATCTCGATTATGACGCCGCGGCCGGCACGTTCGCGCTGCCCGATGAGCATGCCTATCTGCTAGCTGCCGACGATACCGATCACTACATGGGCGGACTGTTCGGCATGCTGCCGCCGTTGCTTACCGTGGCGCCGCGCGTGGTCGACGCCTTTCGGCATGGCGGCGGTGTGCCATTTGCCGAATTCGCCCCCGAGTGCCGTGAAGCAATCGATCTGATGAATCGCGGTAACTACGAACACCGGTTGGTTGATTACTGGCTGGCGCAATTACCCGACGTGACCGCGCGCTTGCGCGCCGGCGGCCGCGCGCTTGATGTCGGCTGTGGCACCGGTCATGTGGCACTGGCGCTCGCCAAGGCTTTTCCGGTGAGCGAGATCGTGGGGGTTGATCCGGATTCGAAATCTATCGCGACAGCGAATGCGGCCAGCGCCGGGATCGCCTCTGCTCCACGCTTCGTTAACGCGACCCTCGACCAGGTTGAAGCTAAATCCAAGTTCGACCTCATCACGCTCTGTGATGTGCTTCATGATCTGCCAGCGCCGATTCCCGTGCTAACGGATATCCGCGCTCGACTCGCGCCGGACGGGGTTTTGTTGGTCATCGAGCCGCGCGTTTCGGATCAGCTTGAGGAAAACGTGAATTCGCTGGCCGCGATGTTCTACGGCTTCAGTGTTTTTCATTGCATGACACAATCGCTTGCACACCATGGCGCCGGACTCGGTGCCTGTATGGGGCCGACGCGAACCTCACAGCTGTTTCGTGACGCGGGATTCACGCGCGTTGATCGATTGCCGATTAAGAGTTCGGTGAATCTTTTTTTCGCGGTGCGCCAGTGAGTGCAGCTTTTGATTTCGAAAGGCTAATCGTTGGCGGTTCCTGCACGATTGCGAATTTCTGTCCAGGTAGGTGATCGCTTCTCGACAAACGCGTTCAGGCCTTCGCGACCATCCGCCGTTTCGAACACATTGCACAATGTCTCGATTTGGTTTTCGACGTTACGGCGATAGTCGAGATCGTTGGCGCGCAGGAAAGAGGCGCGACCCAAGGCCATGATGGTCGGCGATTTTCGCGCTAAGACTTGCGCGAGTTCTACCGCCCGTGGCAGGAGTTCGGCGCGCGGTACTGCGTGATTGATAAGGCCCATCTGTGCTGCTTCCTGCGCCGAGATCGGGGTGCCGGTAAACAGCAATTCGAATGCTTTGTGGCGCGAGATCTGACGCGGCAGATGCACGTAATGGATGGCGGGAATCAAGCCGATATCGACTTCGGGATACCCGAGGTCGATGTCATCCGCCGCCAAGATCATGTCGCAGGTGATGGAAAGCGTCATGCCCGCGCCACGCGCCGGCCCATTGACCACGGCAATCGTCGGTTTGGTCATTCGATACTGGATATCCATCGTTTCCATATAGAACTTGTACACGAACTCGCGGAGCGCGAGGCCATCGCCGCGCGCTACCATTTTGAGATCCATGCCGCCGCAGAACATGCCGGGTAAGGCGCTGGTGAGCAGCACTGCACGTACGTCGGGGTTGCGATCGGCACGGCGGAGCGCGTCGTGAATGCCATCGATCATCGGATGATCGATGGCGTTCACCGGCGCGCGATTCATGCGAATGAACGCAATCCCATTTTCTTCGGTGTAATCGACTCGCTGCACTGTGGTCATCGTTGTCTCGTAATGGAAATTAAAGAAAGATTAAAACGCTTCGACGATTTCATCGCATGCAGTTCAGCGCATGCACTAAGCGCGCCCGAGCATCGCGAGATATTCCTGGAGATCGCCCTGATTCACATACTGGCTGAACGGATCGCGCGCCGCATCGGACTGCCATTCGTACTCGGTCATCACGGCGACGCGTTCTGCGTGTGGTCGACCATAGAGTTTGGCGATGACGCCAAGCGCCATATCAGTCCCGGCGGAAACACCCGAAGAGGTGAAGAACTTGCCGTCTTCGACCCAACGCGCGGTTTCGACCCACGTAACTTTGTGGCTTTGCTCGGTGGCCAGGCTGAAGAATAATTTATTTGACGTGGCGCGGCGTCCATCAAGCAGCCCAGCTTTGGCTAAAAGCGCTGATCCAGAACAAACCGACATGACGATCTCCGCCTGCGCCGCTTGACGACGTAGAAAATCGAGCAGCGCTGTATTACCCAGCTGTTCCATCGTGCCAAGCCCACCGGGTAGCAAAATCAGATCGAATACTGGCGCCTGCGCGAAATTCACTTCGGCAAGCGTGCTGGGTCCCTGCGCCGAACCCACCGGCCCGATGTTCTCAGCGACGGTCACGATCTTCAGCCCATGACCGGCGGAGCCAAACATTTCCAATGGGCCGTAATAGTCGAGGAGTTCGAAATCGGGATAGAGGATGGCGCCGAGGGTTCGTGGTTTGAGTTGGTTGGGCATTATTGAATTCCTTGGATACTCGATAGCGGGAAGTGCTGAGCGGTGGATTCCGATAAAGGTATCATCCTTATGGCGCCGCATCGCAATTATTTTCACTATAGGAAACCCGCATGTCCCTCATCGAAAAACTCGGCTATCTTGGCAGTTTTATCAACGCACTCGCCATGGTGGGTTCGGTTATTTATTTGGCATTGCAGGTTCGCCAATCGAATCGGCTAGCGAAACTCTCCGCCATCGATGCGCTGCGCGATGCGACCAATCAATTCCGCGAGGTGCTGCTAGCCGGCGACAACGTCGACGTGTGGTTGAAGGGCACTCAGCATTATCACGAACTCACCGATCCCGAACGCTACCGGTGGGACGAACTAGCGCTCTACTTGTGGGATTCGACGCAAGCGACCTACCTACGTGCCGTGCATCTGGGCGAGCGCTTCGCGGTTAGCCGCGTCGGCTATACGGTGCGTTACGCCAGCCGCGGCGTGATGTTCAAGACGTGGTGGGAGCCGCGACGCGAACGCTTTCATCCCGATTTCGT
>JAYUEZ010000205.1:0-2135 GCA_043738965.1 Gammaproteobacteria bacterium | reverse complement strand
CGAATCGCCGGTGCCGAACTTGTGATTATTCCGAATTCGCAACATCTCTTTAACGTTGAGCGCGCGAGCGAATTCAACGCTGCCCTGCTCGATTTTTTACGGCGGCATTGAATCGCAACGAGCGCGTCTGGCAAATGGTCGCGCGCGTTCCGTGCGGCCGCGTCGCGACTTACGGACAGATCGCCGAACTTGTTGGACTTCCCGGGCGGAGTGCGGCACGTCAAGTGGGCTATGCGTTAGCCGCCTTGAAGGACGGCACCAAGGTGCCGTGGCATCGAGTGCTTAACGCGAACGGCCAAGTAAGTCCACGTGGTGATCCCGATCGACCCGAATATCAACGCATATTATTAGAAGCAGAAGGCATTGAAATTGGACTCCGCGGTCAAATTGATCTTGCGCGTTATCGCTGGCGACCTCGGTTTCCCCGGCCCACATGACTGATTCAACCACGCCCTCCTCACCGCGTCGCGCGCTCACCGTGGCGGTGGTGCTTGCGTTCGCCGTCGTGGCAGTGATGAAATTTTCGACGACTCGCCACACCAAGGCAGTCTACTGCGAAAAGGATTTTATGCCGGCGGCGGACACCGTGGTGATGCTCGGCGCTAGTTGGTGTGGCTACTGTGCCCGCACCCGCGATCATCTCGCGTCACGCAAAATCCAATACTGCGAATACGACATCGAGCAATCCGCAGAAGGCGCCAGCCGCTATCGTGCCGCTGGCGCGGGCGGCATTCCGATAATTTTTATCAAGCACGATCGCCTGTTGGGTTTTGATGCTAAAGCGCTGGACGACGCGCTGGCCGCGAATGGGGTGCGTCCAGTGAAATCTGCGCCCCAATAAAAACCGCGAACCCAATCGCAACTACCGCCGATTTCGCGACCGCGTCGCATTGAAATTCCGTATCAGCCGTTCGAATAGCGCGCGACTAAGCGGCAGTTCCGCGTAGCGTAAGCCGGTATAGAGTCGCGAGATGCGAGTGACCTCTGCGCTTAAGTCCGCGCGCGCGGCGGCGACGCGTTCGGCATAGGCGACTGGACCTTCATGCGGTGCGCGTCCGAGGCCGACGCGCGCGAGCTTTCCGCAAAATCGTGCATAGGCCAGCACCAGCGGATCGCGTACTTCGCGTGTCCGGAACATGACGAGCGCCAACGCGCCGACCAGTATTGCGATTGCGCAAGTCAGCGCGATGAGCAAACTTCCAACGTCGACATCGTCAAAGCCAAGGTTAGAAAAAAGCGCGAATTGCCGCTGCGCGGAATAGCCCAGCACCCATTGCGCCCATTGAAAATTCGCGGCGTCCCACAGCGCGGCCATTCGCCGCCACGCCGCGACTGCGGTTGAATTCCGATCGAGTATCGCGAGCGGCGTGCGCGCGGTGCGCAACGAATCGATACCGAGCGAAAGCCGTGACGGCGCGACCACGGCAGTGGGGTCGACGCGCACCCAACCACGTTCTGGTAAATAGACTTCAGCCCAGGCATGGGCGTCGCGCTGGCGAATGACCAGATAATCGCTGACATCGTTGAATTCTCCGCCCTGATAGCCCGTTACCACGCGCGCCGGCACCCCTGCGGCACGCATCAACACCACAAAACTCGCCGCATAGTGTTCGCAGAATCCAGCGTGCGTTTCGAACAGGAATTGATCGACCGAGTCGCGCGGTAAAGCCGGTGGTAGCAACGTATAGACGAAGCCTTGCTCGCGATAATAGTCGAGTGCGCGCGCGACGATGGCGGCGGGGGTGGGATCCGCGGCCCGCCATTGATGTGCCAACGCCAGCGCTTTGGGATGTCGCGCGTAAGGCAAGGCCAAGGCCGCCGCACGTTCAGCGGTCGACAGCGCGCGGGCGGCGTACGCGGGCGCCGATTCCAAGCGATAGCGCAGGCGCTTTTTGACTGGATTACGCGCCACTAACGACAAATCCGCATGGGCCTGCGCGGTGTCGCCCACATTGGTCACGGCGTCGAGGCCAAGCAACCAGCGCTCACCGTGTGGTTCGAGCAGCACGGTATACGCGTACACCGGCCCGAGCTTGATGATGGGCGTGGTCGGGCCGTGACCGCTCTCGCCAGCGCGCCAGGTTCGACCGTCGGTGTCCCACAACACGGGACCGCGCCAATACAGATCGGCGGCG
>JAYUEZ010000204.1:0-15085 GCA_043738965.1 Gammaproteobacteria bacterium | reverse complement strand
TCGCAAACAGAGGTGTGTGCGGGCCCCTCCGCCGTTGTTCCGGTATCATGCCGGCATGGACACGGCAAAAAATCTCTTTAGTTATCGCAAATACTGGGCCGCGCGTTACGGCATTGCCCCGTTCCTCCCGACTTCACGCGCCGAGATGGAGGAACTCGGTTGGGATTGTTGCGATATCGTCATCGTGACCGGCGACGCCTACGTTGATCATCCAAGCTTCGGCATGGCTATCGTCGGTCGACTCCTTGAAGCACAAGGTTTCCGTGTCGGTATCGTTGCCCAACCTGATTGGCGTGACGCTCAGGCGTTCGCCACGCTTGGTCGCCCCAAACTCTTCTTTGGGATCACCGGCGGCAATATGGATTCGATGGTCAACCGCTATACGGCCGATCGTCGGATCCGCAGTGATGACGCTTACACGCCTGGTGGCGAGCCAGGATGTCGACCCGACCGCTCGGTCATTGTCTACGCGCAGCGTGCACGTGAAGCTTTCGACGAGGTGCCAATCGTTATCGGCGGCATCGAAGCGAGTTTACGACGCATCGCACATTTCGATTACTGGTCAGAAAAAGTGCGACGCTCAGTGCTCATTGATGCCAAGGCGGATATCCTGATTTATGGTAACGGCGAACGACAAATCGTCGAAGTCGCGCACCGGCTTGCCGCTGGTGAATCGATCGCCACCATGACTGACATTCGCGGCACGGCACTCGTGCGCGATACGCCGGCGACATGGAGCGAAATAGATTCAACGAGCATCGATACGCCGGGGCCAAGTAATCCGCCCGTGGATCCATATCGTACGGAACCCGATAAAACGGTTACGCCAATCACCGCGCCGACCGACGCTCGAATTCCGATCGCGCTGGTGCGTGCGGCGCGCCAGGCCCGTAATCTCGATCGCCAACGGTCGGTGCTCAGGATGCCGTCCTACGAACAAGTGCGAGATGACCCAACCCTCTACGCGCACGCCTCGCGAATCCTTCACTTAGAATCGAATCCCGGCAACGCGCGCGCGCTTATTCAACAGCACGGTGAGCAACAGGTGTGGATCAATCCGCCACCCATTCCGCTAACGACCCCGGAAATGGATGGCGTCTATGAACTGCCGTACCGGCGACTACCGCACCCGGTTTATGCCGGAGCCAAAATCCCGGCTTACGAAATGATCCGTTTCTCAATTCCCATTCAGCGCGGCTGCTTCGGCGGCTGCACGTTTTGTTCGATCACCGAACACGAAGGTCGCATCATTCAAAATCGCTCCGAAGATTCCGTGATCCGTGAAATCGAGACCATCCGCGACACCGTACCCGGTTTCACGGGGATCATTTCCGACCTGGGTGGACCAACGGCCAATATGTATCGCTTGGCGTGTAAGAGTTCCGCAATCGAATCGGCATGCCGTCGTCCGTCGTGTGTCTTCCCGGCAATCTGCCCGAATCTCAATACCGACCACAGCCCATTGATTAAGCTCTATCGCCGCGCGCGGGCGTTGCCCGGGGTTAAAAAAATCTTGATCGCGTCAGGCGTGCGCTACGACCTCGCGATTGAATCGCCCGACTATGTGAAAGAACTCGCGACCCATCATGTCGGTGGCTATCTAAAAATCGCGCCGGAACATATTCAAGAAGGGCCGCTATCAAAAATGATGAAGCCTGGCGTCGGCACCTACCATCGTTTCAAACAATTATTCGACAAGTACTCGCGCGCGGCCGGCAAGGAACAATATTTAATTCCGTACTTCATCGCAGCCCATCCAGGCACACGTGACGAAGACATGCTCGAACTCGCCCTGTGGTTGAAACAGCATGGCTTGCGGGCCGATCAAGTGCAGGCGTTTCTGCCATCGCCTATGGCGACCGCAACCGCGATGTATCATTCAGGCAAAAATCCACTGCGCAAAGTGTCGCGACAAAGTGAAGACGTGCACATTCCCAAGGGGCTGAAAGTACGCCGCTTACACAAGGCTTTTTTGCGCTACCACGATGCCAATAACTGGCCAACCTTGCGGGCGGCGCTGAAGCGCATGGGGCGCGACGATTTAATTGGCAGTAAACCCGGCCAGCTAATTCCCCACTATCAACCGGCGGGCACCGGGCATGCGCCAGAAGGTGCGCGCGGCAAGCACACGCCTTTCAGCACCCAGCACCTGGGTCTACCCACTACACCAGGCGCGGCCAAACGTCCGCTCGCGCGCCACGGATTCGCCGGTGGCGGCCGACGCACTGACGCCGCCGGCCCCAAACGCGGACGTTAATCCATTGACTGCTTGAAACGACAAGCGCTCTGCAGAGGAGTCGGTTATGAAGCTTAAAATCGGTTATCAGGAACTCGTACAACGCGCTGAAGCGGAAATCGAAACGCTGAGCGCCGAGACCGCGATCAAACGGCGCGCCGATCCGAATGTCGTGATTGTCGATGTCCGCGATGTGCGCGAATTGCAGCGCGAAGGGCGCATCCCGGGTTCGCTGCACATGCCGCGTTGCATGCTCGAATTTTGGATCGATCCCGAGAGCCCCTATCACAAGCCAATCTTCGCCTCGGGCAAGGAATTTATTTTCCATTGCAGCAAGGGCTGGCGTTCGGCTCTCGCGACTCAAACCGCGCAAATAATGGGTTTGCCTAACGTCTCGCACATTGGTGGCGGTTTGGAGGCATGGGCAGCAGCCGACGGCCCGCTCGAAAAGGTCGAGGTGAAATAACCCGGACGACCGCCTGTTCGAGAAGATTCAGAGACCGTGTTAAGTCACGTTGTCAGACTGGATTTCAGTTGCTACAGTCAAACGAGGGGCAAAAAACAGCACACGGGGGGGATAGAGCGCGAATGAATATTTATGTAGGCAACTTACCATACGGTATGCAGGACGATGAATTGCGAGCCACGTTTGAAAACCATGGGGCGGTGAGTTCGGCAAAAATCGTGATTGATCGCGAAACCAACCGCTCGAAAGGATTTGGGTTCGTTGAGATGCCCAGTCAGGGCGAAGCAGAAGCCGCGATCAAGGCCTTGGATGGTTCGCCGATGAACGGGCGACCGCTCCGTGTAAACCCAGCCAAGCCCCGCGAAGCGGGTGCTGGCGGCGGTGGTGGTCCGCGCGGCGATCGGCGACCCCCCCCGCGTCACGGCTAACCACCTACCTCACATCCTCGGCGTGCCGGCGGGTTTATTCACGATAACGGGGGGCGGCTCCAGCAGGTAAGGCGCATCCGCCTGTTATTGGGCGAGATCTTCGAGCTTGATATCGATCATGCCATCGGCAGCAAATGCTTTACGCGTGATCAATGTCGTGGCTGCCGCCTCAATGGTGCGGCGATTCGCGGATACCGTCGCCGTTGGCGCGGCAGGCGCTCCGGCAAAGCGCTTTTCAATGACTTTGTCGGAAATTCTGCACAAAACCCGGCGTCCGTTAACGTCGGCGGCGATGCTCACGCACTTCGTCACGGGGTTCCAGCATTCAAGAATCGGGAAGTGGATAGCGCCGTCGGCTGACGACCGCGGACCGTAGCCAGTAAGCTTCATGCAGAATTCCAATCGTTATCGGGTGGGCGGCCGTGATTATGCCCGAAAAACCCGACCATTGCCCCAGTTTTCTGCGGACTGATTGCATGCTCAGCCCTCCTTTCAAGGGGTTCCACTTTCGTTTGAGGTTGCCTTTAAATAGCGGTCGGGAGACGCGTAGGCCACTGTGGCACCTGCTCGGCCGAGTCCGAATTCTCCGACATTCGGGGCGCTACGCAGAATTCCTGTGGTAGTGTTCCAAGCAGCCCCACAACCAGCTACGGCCCACCCATTGAGAGGTTAATAATGGATCGACTCATGCGACTCAGCGCGGTCGAACAAGCGCGCCTGATACGGTGCGGCGAAGTCTCTCCACAGGACATGCTCGACGCGTCGATCGCGGCGATTGAGCGCCTGAACCCAACTTTAAATGCGGTGGTACTCCCACTCTATGACAAGGCACGTCAAGCTTTGGCGATTGCGCCCAAAGAAGCCTCCTTTTACGGTGTGCCGCTGCTATTGAAGGACATGTTGGCTGAATACGGCGGCACGGTGATGACCGAAGGCTCGCGCTATCTGCGGGATTATGTTTCGCCGCGTGATAGTGAACTCGTCGCGCGTTATCGGCGGGGCGGCTTTATCATCGTTGGTAAAACCAACACCCCCGAATTCGCGTCGAAGCCAACCACCGAACCCGAGCTTTTTGGAAAAACTGGCAATCCGTGGAATCCAGGCTACTCGGCTGGCGGATCTTCTGGTGGTTCGGGATCCGCAGTCGCTGCCGGCATGACAGCGACAGCCCACGCCAACGATGGCGGCGGATCGATCCGGATTCCCGCCGCATGGTGTGGGCTGGTGGGACTTAAGCCCACGCGGGGTCGCAATCCCCTCGGTCCGGATTATGGGGATATGGGCGCCGGCTTGATTTGTGAACATGTGGTCACGCGCACGGTGCAAGACACGGCAGCAATCCTCGATGTCACGGCCGGCCCCGACGCCGGGGCGCCCTACTATCCCACGCCGCCGGCGCGCCCGTTCGCCGCCGAAGTCGGCGCCGCGCCCGGACGTCTGCGAATCGCGTTCGCGACGACACCAATCACGCGCACGCCAGTACACGGCGAATGCCGTCAAGCGACGATCAATGCCGCGCGACTGTGCGAATCCTTAGGTCATCATGTCGAGGAAGCGAGTCCTACCGTCGAAGCCGAGCGCTTTAGTGAAGTATTTACGACGATCTGGCTCGGCATGGTTGCGTGGGCCATCCGCGATTGGTCGCGGCGCACGGGGCG
This sequence comes from Gammaproteobacteria bacterium, assembly GCA_043738965.1. Classification (GTDB taxonomy): domain Bacteria; phylum Pseudomonadota; class Gammaproteobacteria; genus CAIKBL01. Next base: position 10,297 of record JAYUEZ010000204.1, on the reverse strand, counting down.
CGAACCGACGCGCGATCAGTTTGAGGCGCATACGTGGAAAATGTTTTCGCTCGATGCTGAACGACGGCCCTCTGATCTCTTCCTAGCCATTCAAGACATGCAGCGGATGGCACGCGAGATCGCTCCCTTTTTCACGCAGTACGACGTGTGGCTTACCCCGACCAGCCCACAACCGCCGCAGCCGCTGGGGTGGTTCGACTTTGATCCGAAGCATCCTAAGCAAGCGACGGAACGCATGAGCGATATTCCACGCTTCTCGGCGATTGCGAATCTCACCGGTCAACCGGCGATTAGTCTGCCGCTGCATTGGACGCCAGGCGGCTTACCCGTTGGCGTCCAATTCATCGGACGCTACGGGGATGAAGCAACGCTGCTGCGGCTAGCTGCCCAAATCGAAGCGGCGGCGCCGTGGAGTGCACGAGTACCCGTCGTTAGCTAAGGCTGCAGTCAAGGAATGATTGAGTCACGCATTGGCGTTGATATCGGCGGCACCTTCACGGATGTCGTCGCGGTTGACGCAACGGGTGCGTTACGCGTCACAAAATTACCGACTACCCCGCGCAATATCGCCGATGCACTCGCGCGTGGCACGGCACGAGTGCGCCATGACAGTCCGACCCACACGCTCCTCTATGGCACTACGCTCGCGACTAACGCGCTGCTTGAACACCGCCTGGCACCGATCGGATTATTCGTGACCGCGGGATTTCGCGATATCCTCGAGATCAACGGTGTGCACGATGAAGATCATCACGAACCGAGTGCTGGCCATCACGTGCGCCACCGCCTGGTGGCGCTTGAGCACGTCTATGAACTCCGCGAGCGTATCGAACACGACGGCAGTATCCGTACTGCGTTGCACGGAGACGACGTCAGCGACGCGGGCCAAGCCCTACTCGCGGCGAACATCGAAATTGTGGCGGTCGTCCTCTTACACAGCTTCACCAATCCGCGGCACGAACGTCGTGTGCGCGAAATTCTCGCGACCAGTGCGCCCGCCTTGCGGGTCGTGCTCTCAAGCGAAGTGTTACCGGAGCTGCGCGAATACGAGCGCGCCGTCACGACCTGCTTGAACGCAGCGTTACTGCCACTACTTTCCCAGCACTTGGCGCAAGTCCGCGCCGAGAATCCGTCGCGACTGCTCATAATGAAATCGTCGGGTGGTCTTAGCGACGTCCAAAACATAGTTGAAACGCCACTCGCTACCGTGCTGTCCGGCCCCAGCGCCGCGGTGGTCGGGATGAGTTGGTTGGCACAACAGTTAAAAATTAGCGATTTCATTACGCTCGATGTCGGTGGCACGTCGACGGATGTCGCGCTAGTTAGGAACGGCGCGCACGCCGTTACCACCCGCGCCGAAGTCGGCGGCTATCCACTCAAACTCCCGGCCGTGGAAGTTCTCACCATTGGCGCTGGCGGTGGCTCGCTGGCGTACCTCGGTCTGGATCAACGTTGGCACGTAGGCCCAGAGAGCGCTGGCGCCGAGCCCGGACCCGTATGCTATGGGCGCGGGGGAACTGCGGTCACCTTGACCGATGCCGAACTCGCGCTGGGGCGACTGCCAACGGGCCTGCTTGGAGGCGAGCTCAGACTCGAGATCGACGCCGCCAACCATGCGCTGCAGGACTTTGGACGCGCCCGTAATCTCGACGCGCAACAGACCGCCATCGGCATTCTAAAAATCGCTACGCATAACATGTGTGGCGCAATTCGGCGTGTGTCTGTGCAACGGGGCCACGATCCACGGGGATTCGCGCTAATCGCGATCGGTGGTGCCGGGCCGCTTCACGCAGCAGAACTCGCCGAGATGCTGGGGATCACGACCGTGGTTATCCCGCGTCATCCTGGACTTGCCGCCGCCTACGGCTTGCTCGTGGCGGATTTACGGGAGGACAGCGTGCAAACCGCCATGCAGCGCGAAACGCAACTTGATGTTCAGCCTATCGCCCAGCACTACGCGGCGCTCGAGGCGCAAGTTGCCGAGCGTCTTCGTCGCGTTGATGGCAGCGGACCACTCGTGATCGCGCGCCACGCCGATCTGCGGTATCGCGGGATGTCCGCTGAATTTACGGTGCCCGTCGCAGGCGGCCCCATCACCCTCGCGAGCTTGCACCAAGTTATCGACGCCTTTCATCAAACCTATGCCGCCTTAAGCGGTCACGCTTATCGCGGACTTGAAGAAGTGGAGATCGTGAATCTACGTGTCACCGCAACGGCCGTGTTGCCTAAACCACAGCAATCCGACGTCAGGTTAGCGCCCGCGGCGGCGCCCCAAACCAAAACACGTAGCGTGTATTTTTTGAACGTGGACGCGATAGTCGAAAGCCCGCTATACGCGCGTAACAACTTGCAAGCAGGCAGCACCATCATCGGTCCCGCGGTCATCGAGCAATTCGATACGACGATCCTCGTGCCGCCCGGATTCCTCCTATTTACCGATGCCAGCGGAAACGCAATTATTCGCTCCACTTTGGTGTTGTAGTAGCTCAGGATAGTACATCGATCGTTAATTAATCCGCGGGAGAAAACTCCATGGGTTGGCGAATTGCGGTGGATATCGGCGGCACCTTCACGGATGTCGTCGCCATTGAAGAGGACACCGGGGCCTTACAGTTAGCCAAGGTGCCCAGCACTCCCGAGGATCCGGCGCGAGGTTTTATCGTCGGCGTTGAACACATCATGCGCGCTGGCAAAATTCCGGAGACCGACATCAGTTCGGTGTTCCATGGCACGACCGTGGCGACCAACGCCATCCTTGAACGTAAATATTCTCCGCTCGGGCTCATCATCACGTATGGCTATCGTGAAGCCCTCGAATGTGCGCGACAAACCGTGCCCGGCGAGTTCGGCGATATTACCTGGTGGATTAAGCCGCCGCGGGTCGTGCCGCTCGAACTCGTACGTGAAGTCAGCGCCCGTCTCGATGTGAACGGCGCCGAGGTGCGGCCAGTGGATGCGGCGGAGGTTCGCGCGCTCGCCTTGGATTTTAAGGCACAGGGAATCAAGGCAGTCGCGGTGTCGCTACTCCATTCGTATCGCAATCCAGTCCACGAGATTGAAATTCGCGAGATCATCCGAGGCGTCTACCCTGACTGTTTTATCTCGATCTCGTCGGACATTTTGCGCGAGTATCGTGAGTATGAGCGCACCAACACCACCTGCCTCAACACCGCATTGATGCCACTGCTATCTGATTATCATGCCAAGCTCGAGCATGATCTGCGCAAGCGTAAGATCGCAGCGCCTTTCTACATCATGCGCTCGAGCGGTGGTCTGGCGCAGGCCGAAGAAATTGCACGGTTGCCAATTGCAGCGGCCCTCTCGGGTCCGGCGGCCGGCGTGGTCGCGGCCACGCACTTTGGAAACCTCAGTGGTTTCAAGGACGTCATAGCCTTTGATGTCGGCGGTACGTCGGCGGATATTTGCCTGGTCGAAAACGGCGTACCACGCATGCTCACCGAAGGCCGTGTGGACATCTACGACATCAAGACGCCGATGATCGACATTCATACCGTGGGCGCCGGTGGCGGATCAATCGCATGGCTGGCCGGCGGCCGTAGTTTAAAAGTCGGCCCGCAAAGCGCGGGAGCCGCACCCGGTCCAGCCTGTTATGACCGCGGCGGTTCCGAACCCACGGTGACCGACGCCAACCTAGTGCTAGGTCGCATGACAACCGGGCTCGCCGGCGGTGGCATTCAATTGAATCGCGACAAAGCGGTGGCGGCGATTGAGAAACTCGCGGGCGTCCTGGGCCTCGATCTCATCGCGACCGCGGAAGGTATCTTGCGTATTGCCATCGAAAACATGGCGGCTGGGATTAGGACGGTATCGGTCAAACGCGGCCGCGATCCGCGGAGTTACACGTTGGTGGCCTTCGGCGGCGCCGGTCCATTGCACGCCTGTTATCTCGCCGATTGGCTGGACATGAAATGTGTGCTGTTACCGCCGAATCCGGGAGTGACCTCAGCCTATGGCTTGCTCCTGACCGATGTCCGTATCGATCAGGTTCATACCGATGTTCAGCGCGAAGATAAATTTAATTTCCGCCAGATCGAAGACGAAATACATGCCCTCGAAGCGCAAGTTAAATCGCGCCTGGCGGGTGAGGGATTTGGCGCCGGCGTCGCTGTCGTGCAACACTTTGTCGACATGCGCTATGCCGGACAAGCGTACGAAATCAGAACCGCACTGGAGACAACTACATCCAGCCTTGAAACCCGATTGAACGCCGCCATCGCGCGCTTTCATACCAGCCATAAAGATCTTTATGGCTATTCGTATCAGGGTAAGCAATTAGTTGAACTGGTGAACGTCGGTGTCACCGGGCTCGGCCTGTTGAAACGCCCCCAAGTCCCGGCTGGAACCTTGCATGGCACGGATTCGAGCCCGGCTATCAAAGCGCGTACCACGGTGTATTTCCCGCAGGAAAAAGGCGCGGTCGATTGTCCGGTGTATGACCGGAGCCACTTGCGCGCCGGCAATGAAATCGCCGGACCCTGCATCGTCGAACAATACGACGCCACGACCGTCGTCAATCCAGGGTGGCGCGGGCGACTGGATGAATGGGGTTCTTTAGTGCTCACCAAGGCCTAGCGCGGAGTCGAAAGACGATGAATGACACCACTTCTTTCTCGGCGAGTTATCACGCGAAACGCGACGAAGCAACCGCGTTTAAGGACTATGCGGACTTTCGCTATGGCCAGGTAGCACCAGACGCCGCTGCCCAGGTGAGGATCACGGCGCTCCGCAAAACGCTTGACCCGATCCTGGTGGACATCGTGGACGGTGGCATCGAAGCTGCCGTCATGGAAGCCGAAGCCGCAGTTGAACGAACCGCGCGCTCCACGATCATTCGCGAACAGCATGACTATCGAGCGTCGTTGAATACGATCGACTGCCTATCGGTGTCACGTGTGTCGTGGGCGGCTACCGCCGATCCGATTCGCATGAAATTCTCACTTGAGCAAATTCATCCCGGCGACGTGTTTATCTATAACGACGTCTACGAATCCGCCGGCACCATCGGTCACCTTCCTGACTACTGCGTCGTGACGCCAATCTTTTGGGAGCGGGCACTGATCGGATTCGCGCAGATCTTCGGCCACGTCAGCGATGTCGGAGGCCGTCATGCCGGATCTTGGCCAAACACCTCAACCAGCATCTTCGAAGAAGGGACGATATGTCCACCGGTCAAGCTTTATTCACAAGATCAGCTCAACGATGCCCTCTACGATGTCATCCTGCGTAACAGCCGCTTCCCCGACGATTTACGTGGCGATATCGACGCCTTTGTCGGCGCCAACGAAATCATTCGCCGCCGCGTTGTTGAACTCTGCGAGCGGTTTGGCGGACTTCAGGTAGAAGCCGCGTTCTACGAAATTATCGATCGCTGCGCGGAAGTCGTCCGTGACCACGGCCTGCCCTTGTTTCCGGAGGGCGAGTTCATCGGCGAGGACTTCATTGAGAACGATGGCTTGACGCTCGATCAACCCGTCAAAATGCAGATTACGCTCCGCAAGTATCCAGAAAAAATGATCCTGGATTTCGCCGGTACGAGTCCGCAAACACGCGGGCCCGTGAACTGGCCATTGGACGGTCGCCATTATTCGAAATGGTTAGGCGCGTTTTTTAAGGCGCAGATCCCCGGCATCATCATCAACGAAGGTGTCACGCAAGTGTTTCGCTGCCGTATTCCGAAACGCACCATCGTGAGTTCGGAATTTCCGGCACCGGTAGTGAGCCGCATGACCTGCATGCTGCGCATGATCAGCGCCTATACCGTGGCCTTGGCCAAGATGTTCAAAGGCCAGGTTGTCGCCGACATGCAGAACATCCAGATCTATGGTTTGTACGGCAACGATTTGGAAGGTAAATTATTTTTAATGCGCGAAATCTTTGGCGCCGGATCGGGCGCACGGCCCTATGCTGACGGCACCGATGCGGTAGATCTCGTGCCGTATTCAAAAAATTTGCCAGCGGAGTTCGTTGAGCAGCGCTTTCCGGTAACCGTCGAGCGCGTGGGCCTCGCCATCGATTCCGGCGGGCCTGGCAAGTATCGCGGCGGCCTAGGTTATGTGAAGGAACTGCGAACACTGGTTGACGCCCACTACACGACGGTCACCGAGCGCACCGCTTTCGCGTGCATCGGTATTAACGGTGGGCGCTGGGGCGCACCGGGCGCATCGGTCAAGAATCCGGGCACGCCGCAAGAAGAATCGGTGTTCTTCAGTCGAGATGCCGTCCCGGTACAGGCCGGTGACCTCATTCGACTGGTCACGCCCGGCGGCGGGGGTTGGGGCGACCCGTTGGAGCGCGAGGTCGAAGCCGTGCGCATGGACGTAGTCCGTCGGCTGGTGTCTCACGGCAGCGCCGAACTCGATTATGGCGTGGTGATGAATGCCGTCACGCACGCGGTGGATACCGCGGCCACCACCGCGTTGCGCGCCCGGCTCGCGGCGGAACGCGGTCCAGTGAAGCTTATTGATCGCGGCCCTTATGCCGAAACACTGATCAAGAAAGGTTTGCTCAAAGTCGCCGATCCCGAACTCGAGTGCACACGTTGCGCCGACGATCACGTGCTCGATAAATATTGGAAGGATCTTTATAAGTACACGCCACCGCGATTGGGATAAGCGACCGCCTCATCCCATCAAGCGGAAATGCCGAGATCGAAAGCGCTACAGAAAATCCGGAAAGTCCGTTGCCACGCGCATCGTGAAATGCGGACTGCGCTTCTCGAGAAAGCTCGCGACGCCTTCCTTGGAATCCGCGCCCTTGCCCATATGCCACAGCGCCTTCGATTCCAAACGAAAGGCGTCGCGTGGATGTTCAGCACCCTGCATGCGCCATAGCAGGCGCCGAATGATGGCAACCGACACCTGACTAGTGTTGTCGATGAACTCGCGAGCAATTTCGCGCGCCCGTGGTAGCAGCAGCTCCGGCGCCAGAAGTTCGCTAACCAACTGCGCACGATGCGCTTCTTCGGCATCAAACACGCGACCACTCATGAACCACTGCGCGGCTTGGCTGATGCCGACGATGCGCGGCGCGAACCATGAGCTGCACGCATCGGGCGCGATGCCACGTCGCGCGAACACAAACCCCATGCGTGCGGTGGTGGAGGCCAGCCTTACATCACAGGGCAGCGTCATCGTGATCCCAATCCCGGTCGCCGGCCCATTGATCGCCGCGATCACAGGTTTGCGCAGATCAAACAGCTTCAACGTCAATAAGCCGCCGGCATCACGATGCTCGTCGATACTGGTCCGCTTCGAACTACTGAAAGTCTCCGGACCACCCGACAAATCGGTACCCGCGCAAAACCCGCGTCCGGCGCCGGTTAAAATCACGACCCGCACGTTGTCATCGTGGTCGGCAACGTCGAGTGCCTCCATCAAGGCATCGAGCATTTCATAGCTCATCGCATTGAGTTTGGTCGGCCGATTCAGCGTCAGCGTGAGAATATTCGAGTCGAGCTCGCGAATTAGCAGAGATTCACTCATTTTTTTCGATCCTCGATGACTGGTAGAATTTCCTCGCACGCGCGGCGGGTTTGGTCGAACACGTCCTTGTCGCCGAGCGCAATCGGCAACAAGACGAATTTGGTCGCGCCAGCGGATTTGTATTCTTCGATGCGCCGAATGATGTCTTGCACGGTGCCAATCGCGAGCAACGGTCGCAGATCTATTTCATCGCCAATTCCCGCTCGACGCACCAGGGGAAATGCGCTCACCACCGGATCGTCAACGCTGCCAATCCGGTATGCGAGCGACGTGCCAAAATGCTCCGGATCGATGGTGCGCCCCACGGCGGCGGCTTCGGTCTTAATGGTGGTGATGGCATGCCTGACCTGCTCTGGCGTCGTGATGCCGCCGATCCATCCACTGCCTAGGCGCGCGGTACGTTTCAGCGCCGCTTCGGCATTCCCACCAATCCACAACGGTAACGGCTGTTGAATCGGTCGCGGATTGATGCAGGCGTCTTTGTATTGATAGAACTTGCCCTCGAACGTCACTGACTCTTCGCTCCACAGCCGAGCCAGCAATTGGAATATTTCGGTCGAGCGGGCACCGCGGGTTCCGGAGTCACTGCCCATCGCACGCCATTCGGCGGCGTTCGGATACCCAACGCCGAACATCGGCAGTAATCGCCCATTGGATAGAAAATCGATGGTCGCACACTGTTTGGCCATGATCAGGGGATCGCGCAGCGGCGCGACAATCGCGTTCATGCCAAATTTAATTTTCTCCGTGCAGCCCGCGAGCGTGGCCATGACACTGATGGTTTCGAGGTAAGGATCTTTCGACACCAAGCGATCGGTTTGCCACACTGAATCCACCCTGTAACGCTCGAGCAATTGCACCCACTCAAACCAACTGCGTGGCGCGTCAAAGGGAAAATTGGCGATACCGAAACCAGCGCGAATTGCCATGAATATTCCTTAGTATTGAACCTCAAGCACGTTTGAATAATTCAACCCGTGACCTTCAGCGGGTGTCTATGGCACGCCGTGAATGAGCGGTATCCTAAGCGGAAGTAATCAATGCGGTCGAGCGGAATGAATTCGAATACAAACGCCTTTGAGGCGCAAGTCGCCGCGCTTAGCGCGAAGCTTGCACCCAAGATCATGAATCAACATGTCGCGGCCGTTTCCTTGATAAATTTGCCGGGCAGTCAGCCACCGTGGCGCGGTACCGGAATCCAGGTCGCGCGCGGTCAGGCGTTTAGCCTATTCGCGAGCGGCCGAATCCAATGGTCCGCGCAAATGCCCGAGCGTCACGGTGGTCCGAAATTTCACTTGTGGGCGCGAATCACGCCCGGTGGTCAGATCATGAACTTGACCCAAAACACCGGTAGCTTTATCGCCGACGTGGATGGCGAGCTCGAGCTCGGGATTTATATGGGGATGTGGAAAAATGCCGGCGGCGAACTCGCCACGCCAACGAAATTATATGCCCGTCTAAGCGGATCACTCACGTGCTGGGTAGTCGCGTGGCGCAATGATCCAGCGAGCGGCCTTGCGGCGTTGGTCAGACTCCAACCGGATAGCTGGTTTTTAACCGCGGAAATGGTTCGTTACGCGAGTCCAATCCAGAAACCCGCCGGTTGGAAATATCTGATCGAAACCGGCGAAGCCGATATTTTCACCTCCAGTCATACCGAATCGACACCCGCCATCGAACTCGACGCCGACGATGACCAAGGCATTATCACGACGCCAATTGAAATCGCGCTAAACCCATCGACTACTCTCAGTTGGCGGTGGCGGGCCGAGACGCTACCGAGCGAGGTGGCCGAGAACACCGTCCATACCCACGATTATTTTTCAATCGCGACCGAGTTTGATAACGGCCGCGATCTGACGTGGATTTGGAGCGCGAGCCTCGCTCCCGAAACCCACTTCGACTGTCCGATCCGCGCCTGGACGCCGCGTGAAACGCATCTTGTCGTCCGCAGCGGCACGGCGGATTTGGGTGTTTGGCATTGCGAGCGGCGCAATGTGTACCAGGATGTGGCGAGCGCCATGGGACCGCCGCCGCGTAAAATCATTCGAGTGTGGCTGATTGCGGTAACGTCGTTTCAGCATCGCCGTGCGCGCGCCAGTTTCGCGAATATTGTGCTAGCGAACGACCTAGGCGGAGCAACGGTGCTTTAGCCCATCACGGCGCACGCCTTGGAATTTTCTGACTCCCCAATTTTGCGGTTTCGGTGTACTGTGCGGTCTCGACTTACTCTCAACGAAACCGCAATGAACGCATACACCCAGAAGCCATGGCTCGCTCAGTATCGCCCCGGCACTCCAGCCGAAATTACCCCCGAGCATCCCCACGCGCTCGCTATGTTTAAGGCCGCGCTCGTCAAAGCCCCCGACCAAACCCTGATTTATTACTTTTTCAAAGCGCTCCGCACACGCGAAATCGACCAGTTAAGCGACGCATTCGCGGGCGCCCTATTGGCTAAAGGGTTGCGCCGCGGCGATCGCGTCGCCGCTTATTTGCAGAACGTCCCGCAGTTCATTATCACCATGCTGGGCACGTGGAAGGCCGGCGGGATCATGGTCTCGGTGAACCCGATGCTGCGACACAAAGAAGTGGCATTAATTCTGAACGACTCGGGCGCACGCATATTGGTCACGCTCGAATCGTTGTTTCATGAAGTCGCCGCCGCCGTATTGCCGGAAACCAAGGTGGAGCACGTATTCACCACTTCAGAACTCGACTTTTTGGACGGCGAACGACCAGCCTTGTTAAACAACTCGCGCCGCCAGTCCTGTCCGGGCGCCACCGATCTCGTGCAG
>JAYUEZ010000203.1:0-5675 GCA_043738965.1 Gammaproteobacteria bacterium | reverse complement strand
CATGATACGCCTGCACCGCGGCCCGCATATCGCGGTGGTAGGGTGGGCAATATCCCTCGTAGCGTCCATCCAAACCCACCGGATTGGGCACTCCCCATTGCGGATTGGTTTCGAAACGAAAGCCCAAGCCCGGCAGCCCCTGCGCCGCGGCGGCGCCTAACAAACCAAACGGACTGATCCCGGAAAAAAACCAGCCGCCAAGACCAATGGTCTGCAAGGCCAGCGCGATATTATGGCCGATGTCGCCCATCTCGACGGCGCTGCAGGCAAGCAAGTATTGTTCTAGATAACTATGGGGATATTTCTTCTCCGGATTGAGCAGCCCACTTTTGAAAAATCGATCGAGATCGCCAGCCGGACACGCGTGACGATCATCCCACACGGTATAGCCCGAGCCCGCAATCACAAAAAGGAAACCCAGCAATTGTTCCGAAACATTCGCAATGGGAATAAACAGCGTCGAGCCCGGCACATTTGCGTTCCAAGCATTGTGCGCGCTGTAGTGCGGTTCGCCACGGGGTAATTCGATGCGTTTGTCACTCAATTGGGTGGTATGCGATTTCACCGCGGTAATCAAACGTTCGGCATCGGTGAGGCGGTCGCCGGCCCAGTTACCATCACTCACCGCATCGCGCGTGCTCACCAAGTAGGTGCCGCTATCTTCGGTGTAAAACAAATCGGGATTTCCGAAGCCGGCGGCCGACGGGATCGGGCGCCCGGTAAACCGTGCGGAATAAGTGCAGAGTCCCGCTTCCGAATCCGAGTACGGAATGCCGTTATGCACGCCGGATACGCCGAGCCCGGCGGCGATCAATAGTGATCGTTCGAAGTCATCGAGGGCGACTGGCGTTTTGGTCGACTTGAATTTCAACGGTCCGCGCGGGATCTCCATTCCCCATCCAAAGCGTCGCGAGCGTCGACCGTACAACGCGCCAAATAATGGATAGGCCAGCGCCTCTTTGAGCAAGGTATTCCATTCCGCCAGTTGCGCCGGATCCCGATCGTTGCTCGCCATACATGCCCCCTGTGCGATTCCGCGGTGGTCCTGATGTTACCTAGGACTGCTGCCATCAACCATCGTTGGTCCGCGAATATCGTTCTAGTTGCGTTCGGCGACTACGCCCGGCCGAACCGCCGGTTGTCGCAAGTCTTATCAAGTTTTCAAGCGCATCGCCGCTAATCGCGCTAGACCCCAAAAAGACTGAACGCTTCTTAAATGTTAACTATCGTGATGACTCGAACGAGGTGTGATTCAGGTCTCATTCGAGGCCGACGTTTTACGCAGATAGTGCGCCATGACATATTCAGCGACGGTTACTTCGACAGCCCTTAGCATTGCGCCCATGACAATCAAACAAGCCTCGGAACAACGGTGGCGCGTCATGCGGCTAGACGAGAATCGCAGTCAATTCGTGGTGGCTCGCGATATGAACGAAATGGAAGCGCGGGCGTTGGTCACGCAACTGGCGGGGCGCGGCAACAAGCACGAATATCGCGTTGAACTCATGCCAGCATTACGCGCGCGCACCAGCTAAAATTTCCCGCGCGCGCTCGAACATATTCGATAAACACAACCCCATATTCTCCCAGATCGGATCATGGCGCTGCCCTTTGCGGTGGAGCTTTACATTCAAGCACCCGATGCTCGCCAGCCGATAGCCGGCGAACGCTTGATACCACGGAATCGCCGCATACCGTTGCCCCATGCGTTGCTCGTAGATATCCCGAATTTCTTCCGGCGTCGGTGGATAGATGGAGTGCCAAGTCTCGACCCAATTGGCTGGATCGGCCGCCATCATCAGCCAGCCAATGTCGAGCAAGAGATCACCAATACCGGAGATCTCCCAATCAATAACGCCGGTGAGACGACCGTCCGCATACAAAATATTGCCGGGCTGATAGTCACCGTGGTAGAGACCGATGGGCGCGTCATTGGGCATGGTTTTTAGTAACAGGGCCTCGACCGCTTCCGCTTGTTCGATCCAACGCGGTTCAGGCGCGTGCAAATAGATTTTTCGCCAGCGCGAAATTTGGTCGATCAAGGGTTCGGGCGCCTGCCAATCTTCAAGTTCACGCCGCCAATCGAATTGATGAAACCGCGGCAATACCTCCACGGCCTGTCGCCACAGCGGGCCGGCCGCCGCCGGTGATCGTTCGAAACTCGAATGCGGATCCCACACGAAATACGTCCGGCCAGGCAGGCGTTCCATGACGATAAACGGCACGCCGAACCACTGCTCGCCCGCGCCCGCCCACGGCACTCGCGGCACCGGCAAGTCCGCCGCGTGCAACGCGCGCAGCAGCGGCGCTTGGCGATACACATCGGTATTGCCACGGCGGGCCACTCCCTTCGGCGGGATCTTTAGCACGTACTCGCCGTGGCGCGTCTTGGTCGCGCTATCACGTGTTGAAAATAAAAACGTCAGTCCCGCATGGCCATCTGAATCATGCACTTCGTCGAGCGCCAAATCAGCGCCGATTTCCGCTTGGATAAACGCCTCGAGACTACGCCGCAGTTCGTCGGTAACCATGCTGCATCCGTGTTAAGTGGTGCCGGAGCTGACTACTTCACGCTTTTAGTGAACACTTCCGGCGCGGCCTTGCCGGCTTTGGCGTCCTTGGTCCAATAGCGTTTCGCCCAAATGCCCTGATAGCTCTCGTCGCTTTGCGGCATGCGCCAGGTTTTCACTTCAGAGTCGGCGACGGAGACGGAACACAGGGCGCGGGGCTGGTCATCGGTCACATCCACGTACGCGTTCGCGTCGGTCCGCGCTAGATAGCGTTCGGCGATGCGGCGATAACGGTCGCGCCATCGATCATCGTTGCCAACTTCATGCACCACCGTCGCGCGACCTTGCACAATGACCTTGCGATAGGGAATGGTGATTTCATCAATGCACAAGGCGACGCGACTATCCCGCCGGATATTCGCCAACCATTCCGAGTGTTGACGTGGCGTAAACCAAATTTTCCCGTCCTCAAAGACGTACCAAATCGGACAGACGGCGGGCCAGCCATCGCTGTCGAGTGTCGCAATGTCCATCAACAGGCCGGGTTCATTTAAGAAACCCGCGACTTCAGCTTCAGTTAATTTCGGCACCGGGGTACTCCTCGAACAAGCAACCGCGACATAATATAAGGCATTGCGCCCGTTCGCTGCACCGGAGGCTCCATGCTCGATCGAAAATTCATTGGCTACACGTCGGCCCCTTGCACGCTTGACGTGGAGAAAGGTCGGTTGCGTTTATTCGCGATCGCGATCGGCCAGACCGATCCGGTCTATAGCGATGAAACGGCCGCGCGCGCCGCGGGGCACCGCAGTCTGCCGGTGCCGCCGACGTTTTTGTTCTGTCTCGAAATGGATCGACCAAATCCCTACGGTTGGTTTGACGATGTCGGGTTACCGCTGCCGAAGGTCCTGCACGGCGAGCAACAATTTACCTATCACCGCATGGCCTACGCCGGGGATCAACTGACGTTCACCGCCGCGATCGTGGATATGTACGACAAGAAAGGCGGTTTGCTGGAATTCGTCGTCCAAGACAATCAAATCACCAATCAACATCAAGAACTGGTGGCCGAATTCCGGCGCACGATCGTGGTCCGCCACGGCTAGGAGCACTGCAATGCCAACCCCCTGTTTCGATGTCATCCAAGTCGGCGACATGCTGCCGACGTTGACCGTGCCACCCATCACGCGCCAGAAGCTCGCGATTTATTGCGGCGCTTCGGGCGACCACAACCCCATCCATGTCGATATCGACTTCGCGCGCGGCGCCGGCGTTGATGATGTGATCGCGCACGGCATGTTGATCATGGGCTATATGAGTCGCTTGCTTACTAATTGGGTAGCGCAATCCGCGCTCCGGACGTTTAGCACGCGTTTCCAGGCGCTAACGCGAGTCGGGGATCAGATCACGTGTACGGCGCAGGTAGTGGAGAAGTTGCGCGGCAACGGCGAAAATCAAATTCGCGTGGCCATCACGGCTGCTGATCAACGAGGGGAAATCAAGACCGTCGGCGAAGCGGTGATCGCGCTGGTATAAACGGCTGTAGGTACGCCGTCCACGTTAGGATCGAAAAAACTCAACCGAGGATTGAACATGGGACCACTCGCAGGAATCAAAATTATCGAATTGGCCGGCATTGGACCGGGGCCGTTCGCGGCCATGTTGCTCGCCGATATGGGCGCCACGGTAATTCGTGTGGATCGCACGGCCAAAGTCGACATCGGTATTGCGATACCGCCGCGTCTCAATGTCATGAATCGCGGGCGCCGCTCCATCGCGGTCGATCTTAAATCCAAAGAAGGCAATGAAGTGGTCTTGCGTTTGGTGAGTCAAGCCGACGCGTTACTCGAAGGGTTTCGACCAGGCGTCACTGAACGCCTAGGCCTCGGTCCCGAGGTTTGTCTCGCGCGCAATCCCAAACTCGTTTATGGCCGCATGACGGGTTACGGTCAAGATGGGCCGATGTCCGCGGTCGCCGGACACGATATCAACTACATCGCGTTGGCCGGGGTGCTCAGCATGATCGGCGAAAAAGGGCGCAAACCCGTCGCCCCGCTCAATTTAGTTGGCGATTTCGGCGGTGGCGGCATGTTCCTCGCGTTCGGCGTGTTGTGCGGAATTTTAGAAGCTAAGAATTCCGGCAAGGGCCAGGTGGTGGATGCGGCGATGACCGAAGGCGCAGCGTTGCTCGCGAACATCTTTTTTAGCTTCCGGCCCACCAAACAGTGGACCGACCAACGCGGCGAAAACGTGCTCGATGGCGGCGCCCATTTTTACGATACCTACGAAACCAAGGACGGCGGTTATATCGCCGTTGGCGCCATCGAAAAAGTGTTCTACGTGAAGCTGCTGCAGCTGATGGGATTGAACCCGGCCGAGTTTGAACCGCAGGACGAGAAATCACGCTGGCCAGGGTGGAAGGCGCGCTTCACCGAGGTCTTCAAATCGAAGACGCGTGCGGAGTGGACCGCGATCCTCGCCCATGAAGACGCGTGCGCGATGCCCGTGCTGACCACCAACGAGGCGATCGCGCATCCGCACAATGTGGCGCGCCAAGCCTTCGTGCAACATGAAGGAGTCGAACAGGTCGCGCCGACCCCGCGCTTCAGTCGGACCCAGCCCGAACTCAAATTGCCACCGCCGATCCCGGGCGAGCACACAGCCAAGGTGCTCGCGGATTTTGGGTTTACCGAGGCCGAAATCGCAACCTTAAAAGCGCGCGGTTCGGTGGCGTAAGGTCACTCGCGAAACGGCAGCGCGGTGGCTGGCGACCCCGCCGCCAGCCATCGCTCCACGCCCACGCCGCGATGCTCGATAATTTTGCTTTGTTGCTAGTTGGCGCCGCGGCGCTGGTGGCGGGTGCGATCAATGCGCTCGCTGGTGGTGGCACCTTGATCACCTTTCCGATGCTGATCGCGGTCGGTATTCCCCCGGTGGTCGCCAACGTGACTAACAGTGTTGCACTTTGCCCCGGCTATATCGGCGGGACGCTAGCGCAATGGCGCGACTTTCGCGGTCAACAACGACGTGTGTGGCTGCTCGTCCCCGCAGGCGTCATGGGCGGTGTCGTCGGCGGACTTTTATTGCTCAATACCGAGGAGCGCATTTTCACCACGGTGGTTCCGTATTTGATCCTATTAGCGTCTGGCCTGCTGGCGTTACAGG